>CAIXBE010000410.1 GCA_903917595.1 uncultured Rhodobacterales bacterium | reverse complement strand
GGGGAAAATAATGCTAAGAATAACGCTTTGGTCTTCAGCGCTGGTCCTGTGCATTGCTAGCGTTGCCAGTGCGGGCGACACTGTGACGGTAAATTTGCCTGGTGGCGCCACGCAAACTGCTGCCGCTAGCTCCATCGTGGCAGCCATAAACGATGCCGGTGGGGCGTCGATTGGCGGGGGCGGTGGAGAAGACAGCATCATTGCGAGCATAAGCCAGGATTCGTCAACCGGTGACATAACAATTGTGACGACTGGGGGGCAGTCATACACCGTCAGTTCGGCCTTCATCGGGTCGTTGCTAGCCTACTACGGGGGTTAGGCCGGGAGCAAAACCCTTGGTGCGCGACCCGGTTTCCGTGCCGCTTTGAGGGTATTTTCAAGAGTTCCTTCGGGAAAGGTTTATCCCCGGGGCATTGCAAAACCCGCTGATGCGAAAGCGCCAGTGGGTTTTGAATGTGCTGGTGTGGCGTTCGGGTCGTTTGCTTTGCGCGCTGATCAGGCCACCGACGGCGTGCCTGCCGTCAGTGCGGGCGGTTTTGGCGCCTATGTTGCCTGAGGGCCAGAGCAACCGACGAAGCAGGCGAAGCGGTCATTTTGACTGTGAAAGGGTGTGCCGGGGCGCAAGAGCGCAAGCCAGTCAGACAGCACGGTTCTTTCCCCGACGACAGAACGACCGTAATCACCCGATTGTGGCCGCCTTCTGAGACTGGGGATTTTCGTTTAGCCACCCGTCATTGTTGACGTCATCAACGACGTCGTCTGTGGCGGGTGTTTCATGCGACAAGAGGTTTTGACAGGCATCGAACGGCGTCGCCGCTGGTCCGATGCGGAGAAGCGGTCGATCCTGGCGGAAGTGGGTGTGAAGGGCGCGCGGGTTGCGGATGTCGCCCGTCGCCATGACCTGACCCGGCAGCACATCTACCAGTGGCGGGGCGAGTTTCGGCGGCGGGGCGAGAGCCTCGCGGAGGAGACGGGTTTCCTCCCGGTCGAGATCGCGGCAGTGCCCACCGTCACCTCTGCTCCTACGACGACCGCGACGGTTGAGATCGTGCTGGCCAACGGCCGGCGGCTGCGGGGGATTGATGGCCTATCACCCTCTGGCCTGGCGCAGCTGATCCGGGTGCTGGAAAGCGCATGATCGGCCCGGGCAATGGCGTCCGGGTATTCCTCGCGGCGGGGACGACGGACATGCGCTGCGGGATCGCGGGCCTCTGCGCACGGGCGAAGAAGGTGCTGGGGGAGGACCCGGCCAGCGGGGCGGTCTTTGCGTTTCGCGGACGCATGGGCGACAGGCTGAAGATCTTGCATTGGGATGGGCAGGGGTTCTGTCTCTATTACAAGGTGCTCGAGCGGGGATATTTTCCTTGGCCGAAGGCGACCGAAGGTAAAATTTCGCTGACGCCGGCGCAAATGGCGATGCTGTGGGAAGGGATCGACTGGCGGCAGCCGCGCTGGACGAGCGCGCCCACGCGGATGTGAGTCAAAGCGTCGCTTTTCCCTTGTTTTATTGGCTTTTCCGGTGCCTGCATGGTAGCAGGAACCCATGTCGCGCACCGCCTCTTCCCTGCCGGACGACCCCGCCGCCCTGAAGGTGATGATCCTTCAGTTGCAGGCCACACTGCGCGCGCATGACCTCCTCGTGCAGTCGCTCCGGATGCGGATCGCGCGCCTGAAGCGGCAGGCCTTCGGCAAGGGATCCGAGAAGATCGCCCGCGAGATCGAGCAGCTGGAATTCGCGCTCGAGAGCCTGCAGGTGGCCGAGGCGGAAGTCGCCCCGCCACCCGAGCCGGAGAGCGTCGAGACCGCACCGGCCTCCACAGCGCAGGATGAACAGGACGACGGCGAGGCTTCGGACAAGCCGCTGCGCCGCCGCCCACGCGTTTCACCCGACACGCCGCGCGAACGCCGCGAACTGGACCCCGGCGAGAGCTGCCCGGACTGCGGCGG
>CAIXBE010000409.1 GCA_903917595.1 uncultured Rhodobacterales bacterium | reverse complement strand
GGCCGCGGCACGCTGAAGGATGCGATGAACGATGCGCTGCGCGACTGGGTGACCAACGTCCGCGACACGTTCTATTGCATCGGGACGGTCGCAGGTCCGCATCCCTATCCGGCGATGGTGCGCGACTTTCAGTCGATCATCGGCAAGGAAGTGCGCTGGCAAATGGCCGAGCAAGAGGGCGAGGGGCGTCTGCCCGACGTTCTGGTCGCGGCCATCGGCGGCGGGTCGAATGCGATGGGGCTGTTCTATCCGTTCCTTGACGATCCTTCCGTCCGGATTATCGGGGTCGAAGCCGGCGGCAAGGGTGTCGATGACCGGATGGAACATTGCGCCAGCCTGACCGGCGGCCGCCCCGGTGTGCTGCACGGGAACCGGACCTACCTGCTGCAGGACAATGACGGGCAGATCCTTGAGGGCTTCAGCATCAGCGCGGGGCTGGACTATCCGGGAATCGGGCCGGAACATTCCTGGCTGCACGACGTAGGCCGCGCCGAATATGTCAGCATCACCGATGCCGAGGCGCTGGAAGCGTTCCAGCTCTGCTGCCAGATGGAGGGAATCATCCCGGCGCTGGAGCCAAGCCATGCCCTGGCCCATGTGATGAAGCTGGCTCCGACGCTGCCAAAGGACCAGATCATCGTGATGAACATGTGCGGACGCGGCGACAAGGACATCTTCACCGTCGCCAAGCACCTGGGCGTGACGATGAAGGTCTGAGCCTCTGGCCCGCCTTGGTGGTCGGTAAAGGAGCGACGATAGAACGTGGCCACCGACACCGGGGAGGTGGAGGCCTTGCAGGGCCAACTGGTGGGCTTTCTGCGGGTCAAAGGGAGTTTCGACCCGCAGAGAAACCGTAGCAAAACCTGCGCTACTTTCGGGCGTGGCCGTCAGGCGTCGTCTTCATTGTCATCGCCGTCACCGTGGTCTTCATCGTCGTCGTCACCCGAGTCGTCGTCCTGCTCGTCTTCCTGCTCGTCTTCCTCTTCGGCCTCGTCCTCGACCTCCTCTTCGTCGTCCTCCGGCACGATCACGTTGCCTTCGCTGTCGATGAAGTCGAAATCGACGTCCTCGATCAGGGAGCCCGCCTTGAAGTCGTCGTCGTCCGCCGGGGCCTGAGAGAGAACTTCATGGATAAGGGCACCAGTGGTTCGGTCGTAGACCCGTTCGATGATCTCGCCGGTTTCCTTCGCGGCCCTTGTACGGACTTGGGTTGGGCCGATCAGGGTTTCGATCGAGGTAAAGCCCTGCGCCTTAAGGTCATTGGTGATCTGGTTGGCAAAGATGTCATTGAAGGCTTCGTCGTCGCTGATCGGGCGTCCCTCGCTGTCCAGAAAATCCTGGGCGACGTCCTCGATCTCGACCTGAGAGCTGAAATCCTCGTCATCGTCGACTTCCAGTGTCTCGGTCTCCTGCTTGAGCAGGGCGCCGGTCGCCAGATCGTGAATGACCTCAATCTTGCTGCTGGGCTGGTAGGCCTCGACCTTGACTTGGGTCGGCCCGATGAGGACCTCGATGTTGGTGTAACCTTGGTTTTGCAGATTCTGCACAATACTGTCGGTGATGGCGTCGGCATTGGCGAGGCCAACCGTCAGGCCGACAAGGGCAGTGGTGGTAAGGAACATGCGGCGCATAGAGATCTCCTTTGATTGGGGGCAGGCTTTGGTTGCGGGCCGGCATCGACCTAGACCCGACGTGGCCAGCTTGTTGGGCTATCTCGCAGTTGAGCAATAAACTGCAGGTAGAAAGCGGCTGGGTCAAACTTGGGATATAAGCCCTTAAACTTTGTGCAGAAGGACCGATCTGGCGCGAACCATGGTCTTGGGCACCCAACTGCCAAGTCGCAGCACAGCGCACAGCAGCCTTCTGCGATAGAATATGGATGGCTTTATGCTGGAAAGGGTCCTGACTTTGGCCGGTCTTGATCTTGACGGTGTCGGGCCAAGGCATCAAAGGCCCGGTGACGCGGACAGACTTACGGCGTCAGCGTCGCCGATGCCGAGGCCCTGGAGCCGAGCCACGACTTTGCGCTGGTGATGAAACTGGCACCGACGCTGCCAGAGGACCAGATCATCGTGATGAACATGTGCGGACGCGGCGACCAGGACATTTTCAATGTCGCCAGGCATCTGGGCGTGACGATGAAGGTCTAGACTGGCGCACCGACGAATCGGAACAATCGCCCGCAGTCAGCACTGCGGGCCTTTTTGTTGCGCTTCGTCAGCGTCACCCGCCCGGTTTGCGCCCAAATCGGGCATTTCGGCATAAACTTTCGTTTATCGGCACAAACTTGGTGCCTATGAACCCGGGATTAAACCCCTGATCAATAGCCCGGACTGGCAAACGACTGCCTTATCGCTGCATGCTTCAAGCCACGGCACAGAACGCCGGGACAAGCTGGACCTGTAACCCAACGGAGATACCAGATGAAACTGAAAACCAAACTCCTGTCCTTCACCGCCGCAATCGCGCTTTCCGCTGGCATGGCCTTTGCTGCGATCGACGGAAACGCCCTCGCCGACCAGTATCTTGCCGAAGGCTACACCTATGTCGAAGTGAAGGTCGGCCCGACCCAGACCAAAGTCGAAGCAATCAAGGCCGATACCAAGATTGAAGTTGTCTATGACAACGAGACCCAGGCGATCATCGACTCGGAAACCGACACTGTCGAAGCTGATGAAATTGGCAAGGTCGGCGTAGAGGTCAAGACCGTCGACAGTGACTTTGAAGATGGTGAAGACGACGATCTGGAAGACGAACTGGAAGACGAACTGGAAGACGAACTGGAAGACGAACTTGACGACGCAGAAGACGACGCAGAAGACGCTGCAGACGACGCAGAAGACGATGCAGAAGATGCTGCAGACGAAGCAGAAGATGATGCAGAAGACGCTGCAGACGACGCAGAAGACGACAGCGAAGACTGAGGCTGAAGCGGCCGTTTAAGTAAGATTGATGGCCCCGGTCTTGCCGGGGCCGTTGACTTACCGCATAATGGCAGGAACGGGTAAGTGATGATGATTCAGGTAAAGCGGCGAAAATTCCTTGCGGGGCTCTTGTGTGGGCTGATTGCTGCCACCCCGGCGGCGGCGCAGGATCACGTCGAAGACATCGTCAGCCAGCTTAGGGAACAAGGTTTCTCTAACATTCAGCAAGAGAGCACGTTGCTTGGACGGGTGCGGATCATGGCGTCGAGCGGCGATGGCCAGCGCGAAATCATCCTGAACCCGCACACTGGAGAAATCCTGCGGGACCTTTGGATCCCGGCCGAGGGCAGCACACGGAAAATCGCCATTATCGACGACACGGGGACCACCAGCGGAACTGGCAGTAGCGGAACTGGCACCAGCAGCGGCAGCGGCAGCGGCAGCGGCGTAAGTGGTGACGACGACGACGAGGTTGAAGACGAGGAAGAAGAAGAAGACGAACAAGAAGACGAAGAAGACTGACCCGCCCATTTCCCGGTTCCCGAATTGAAACACGCCGCGCCGTTCATCGTGATTTTTCTGATCCAGGCACTTTGTGCCGTCTTTTTCGTATCCGATATTCTGGCCTCGGTCCTTGGCATCCGCACTACGCCGATCAGTTGGGAAATGCGCGAGGCGATGGAAATTGGCGCCTCGGTCGGTCTGGTGCTGGGTGTGGTGGTGGGCGGCTTTATGCTGCGGCGCGCGTTGCGGCAGCGACACCAGGCAGAAGAGCGACTGCGCCGTGCCTCGGGTGCGTTTCTGGGGATCTTGCAGGAACGCTTTGACGAATGGGGACTGACCGCCTCGGAAAAGGACGTTGCGCTTTTCGCGGTCAAGGGCATGTCAACCGCCGAAATCGCCGGGTTGCGGTCAACCAGCGAAGGCACGGTCAAGGCACAGACCAATGCGATCTATCGCAAGGCCGGGGTCAGCGGACGGCCGCAACTGCTGTCCTTGTTCATCGAAGACCTGATGCGCGACGACGGCGCGGTGCGGGCGGCGGCGAACGGGGCCAGCGCCGCCTGAACCACCCAATCTAGGCTGCATATTCCTTCAGGATGTCCAGCGACACCACGGCAAGCGTGGCCTGATGCGTCGCCGCCAGCCGGACCTTGGGGGCGGCCCCTTCCTCATGCGCTTGCAAGAATCGCCCGGCGCACAGACACCACTGATCGCCGGGTTTGAGACCGGGAAAGCCGTATTCGGGGCGGGGGGTCGACAGATCGTTGCCCAGGTATTTCGACAGGGCCAGAAACTCGGCCGTCATCAGGGCACAGACGGTATGCTGGCCCCGATCCATCGGCCCGGTGTTGCAACAGCCATCGCGGAAGAACCCGGTCAGGGGTTGGGTCGAGCAAGACTCAAGCGTCTGGCCCAGCACATTCAGCGCGGCAAGCTTCATGGTGTTTCCTTTCGGGTGACAACGGGGTCCGCCGGATCGTGAAACCGGCTGCCCGCGACCGGGGGCAGTATGTCGCCGCTGACAATCGCGGTCAGGACCCGCGGCAGGGGCGGAATCCGCGACAGGGGTGCCAATACCCGATCACGCAGCCAGGGCAGGACGCGGCTGGAGGACTGGTATTGGGGTGTGAAAACCGCGCTCATCGCCTGATAGAGGCCAAGATGCCCGCGACGGGCGCGGTGGTGGACCAAAGCCGCCTCATCCAGCGGCAAACGCAGGGCCAACGCCAGTGAGGCCGCGTCCAGAAGCGCCATGTTTGCCCCCTGCCCCAGTTGCGGGCTGGCCCGGTGGGCGGCGTCGCCGATATGGACCAGTCGCCCCTGCCACGGGCGGCGCAGACTGCCATGGCTGTAGCGGGCCGGGGTCAGTTGGGCCTTTTCTGACAGACCGGCCAGAAAGGGGGCCATGGCGGGCCAGAAAGCGGCAACCTCGTCGCGCCAGTGGTCCAGCGGACGGGTGGGCCAGGTGTCCAGCTCGGCCGCCGACAGCGACCAGAAGATCGCGGCGCGCGGGGTGGGATCGCCCGGCAAGCGCCCGATCGGCAGGACCCCCGCCATCCGCGCGGCGGCCCGGTAACGCTGGCGCAACTGGTCCGTTGGCAGGTCAGTCTCAGGCCAGGGCACATGCGCCCAGACCGCGCCAAACGGCAAGGGACGGGCCTGCAGCGGCGACAGGGGCGACCCCGCCCCCGTGGCATCGACGACCAGATCAAAGGGGCCAAGGTCGTCTGTGTTTGTTGTCAGGTGGATCGCGTCTGGCGTCTGACGGGTGCCAGTGACAGTCAGGTCGGTCAGGGGCGAGACGCCCGCAGCCAGCATCGCCTGCCACAGGACATCAAACAGCGCCGCCCGGTGCATCGCCAGCCCCGGCTGACCGGCGCGGTAGCGGACATCCAGTGCCACGCGCGCGCCGGAATGGCCCAGCATCCGGCTCAGGTTTGCGCCCAGCGCCCGCGCCGGACCTCCTGCGCCGACAAGGTCCATCACCGCCATGCCGACCGGCTGCACCACCAGCCCCGACCCCACCGGCCGCGGGGTCGCGAACCGCTCGACCAGCGTCACGTCATGCCCATCCCGCCCCAGCAGGGCGGCGGCAGCAAGCCCGCCCATTCCGGCACCGGTGACGGCAATGCGGTAGCGATGTGTCATGCGCCAAGGGGTGGCAGGAGTTTGCGCCGTGATCAAGGGGCGAGGGGCCAGCCCCTCGCGCTCCCCGGAGTATTTGGGAAAAGAGCAATCGCATCCGGGTCAGGGCTGCGACGTGGGGTCGGGGCGCACTGGACCCCGGGCGGGGCATTGGCTATAAGCCCGGCCATGCAGAATTGGTTGGCCCATGCGTTGCGAATTATCTGCCCGGCTGGCTGAGGTTCAGCCGCCGGGATGGAGAGATTTGCCTTGGCCCGAGATTGCTCTGGGCCTTCTGCCGCCAACCTTCAAGGACTGATCCAACATGTGTGCCGAAACGACCGCCCCCGACTACCGTGACACCGTTTTCCTGCCCGAGACCGATTTCCCGATGCGCGCGGGCCTGCCGCAGCGCGAGCCGGACTGGCTGGCCCGCTGGGCGCGGATCGGGGTCTATGACCGGCTGCGGTCCTCGGTCGGACGGGTGCCGTTTGTGCTGCACGACGGCCCTCCCTATGCCAACGGCCACCTGCACATCGGCCATGCGCTGAACAAGGTCTTGAAGGACATGGTGGTTCGGTCCCAGCAGATGATGGGCCGCGACGCCCGCTATGTGCCGGGCTGGGACTGCCACGGCCTGCCGATCGAGTGGAAGATCGAGGAACAGTACCGCGCCAAGGGGTTGAACAAGGACGACGTCGACGTGGTGGACTTCCGCCGCGAATGCCGCGCCTTTGCCGCCGGGTGGATCGACGTGCAGCGTGACGAGTTCAAGCGGCTGGGCATCACCGGGGCCTGGGACCGGCCGTACCTCACGATGGACTACCACGCCGAAGCGGTGATCGCCGGGGAGTTCATGAAGTTCGTGATGAACGGGTCGCTTTACCAGGGGTCGAAGCCGGTGATGTGGTCGCCGGTGGAGAAGACGGCGCTCGCCGAGGCGGAGGTGGAGTATCACGACCATACGAGCCATCAGGTTTGGGTGCGGTTTAAGCCTTCGTTGGTTGTGCAGCAAAACGATCTGGACCTGCGTTCACACGACGATCTGCGCCGCGCTTCTGTGGTAATCTGGACAACAACTCCATGGACAATTCCGCAGAACCGGGCCGTCGCGTTCAATCCGGCAATCGAATACGGACTTTTTGAAGTTCAGGAAGTTGCCGACGGCGCCTCTGCAGCCCTCGGTGAGACTATCGTCTTGGCGAACAAACTTGCCGAAGGTGTTATGACAGCTGCAAGGGTAAGCAAGTTCGTCAAACTTCGCGATGTGCCTTCCGAGCAGCTTGAGCTGATTGGCTTGGCCCACCCCTTCCGGGGCATCAAGGATGCCGACGGTAAGCAGTATGACGAGTGGGACTATGATGTCCCGATGCTCCCCGGCGACCATGTCACCGACGACGCGGGGACGGGGTTTGTGCATACGGCTCCCTCCCACGGCGATGACGACTATCAGATGGGGGTGAAACACAACCTCCCGATGACCTACAACGTCGAGGCGGATGGGTCCTATCGCGCTAATCTACCGCTGTTCGGCGGGCAGCACATCATCACTCCGGAGGGCAAGGAGGGGCCGGCGAACGTCTCGGTCATCAAGCAGCTCGCCTATGCGGGGGCGCTTTTTGCAAAGGGGAAGCTGAAGCATTCCTATCCGCATTCGTGGCGGTCGAAGGCTCCGGTCATCTTCCGCAATACGCCGCAATGGTTCGTGGCAATCGACAAGACGCTGGATGACGGGATGTCGACCTATGGCCAGACGATCCGTAGCCGTGCGCTGAACTCGATCAATCAGCTGGTCGAATGGACTCCGGCGACGGGCCGCAACCGTCTGCATTCGATGATCGAGGCGCGGCCGGATTGGGTGCTGTCGCGCCAGCGCGCCTGGGGTGTGCCGCTGACTTGTTTCGTGAAGAAAGGCGCTTTGCCGACGGATCCGGACTTTCTGTTGCGCAACCCGCAGGTCAACGCCCGCATCGTCGCGGCGTTCGAGGCGGAAAGCGCGGATGTGTGGTTTGTGCAAGGATTCAAGGAACGCATGCTGGAAGGCATCGTCAATCCGTCCGATTATGTCAAAGTCGACGACGTGCTGGACGTGTGGTTCGATAGCGGATCAACCCATGCTTTCGTGCTGCGCGACCGCGAGGATGGGACCAAGGACGGCATCGCCGATCTGTACCTTGAAGGCACCGACCAGCATCGCGGTTGGTTCCATTCATCGATGCTGCAGGCCTGCGGCACCAAGGGCCGTGCGCCTTACCGGGGCGTGCTGACCCACGGCTTCACGCTGGACGAGAAGGGCATGAAGATGTCCAAATCGCTGGGCAACACCACGGCCCCGGAAGAAGTGATCAAGGAATACGGTGCCGATATCCTGCGGCTTTGGGTGGCGCAGTCGGATTACACCGTGGACTTGCGGATCGGGAAAGAGATCCTGAAAGGCGTCGCCGACAGCTACCGCCGTCTGCGCAACACGATGCGGTATATGCTGGGGGCACTTAAGGGGTTTTCCGAGGCCGAGCGGGTGGACCCGGCAGACATGCCGGAAGGCGAGCGGTTCATCCTGCACCGCCTGGCCGAGCTTGATGCCGAAGTGCGCGAGGGCTATGCCAAATACGACTTCCAGGGCGTGTTCCAGAAGCTTTTCACCTTTGCCACCACCGACCTGAGCGCGGTCTACTTCGACATCCGCAAGGACGTGCTTTACTGCGATGCGCCGGACTCGCTGCGCCGCCGGGCCTGCCGGACGGTGCTGGACATCCTGTTCCACCGGTTGACCGCCTGGCTGGCGCCGGTCCTTGTCTTCACGATGGAGGAGGTGTGGCTGGAACGCTTTCCGGGCGATGACAGCAGCATCCATCTGACCGACTTTCCCGAAACGCCGAAAGCATGGCTCGATTCTGCGCTGGCCGCGAAATGGGACGCGCTGCGGGATGCCCGCCGCGTCGTGACCGGCGCGCTGGAGGTGCAGCGGACGGCGAAGGTGATCGGATCAAGCCTGGAGGCGGACCCGGAGGTTTTCGTCAGCCCGGTGTTGGCCGCGGTTCTGGGCAGCGTGGATTTTGCCGAACTCTGCATCACCTCAGGCCTGACGATCCGCGAGACGGCCGCGCCGGAGGGCGCTTTTGCGCTGGCCGACGTGCCCGACGTGGCTGTCCTTTTCCACCCCGCCAAGGGTGCAAAATGCGAACGCTGCTGGAAGGTGCTGCCGGATGTGGGCACGCACAAGCACCCTGGCACCTGCCAGCGCTGCAACGACGCGTTGGGTTAAACACCTGATACCCAGATAAAAAAGCGCGCAAGGCGGGTGATCCGTCTTGCGCGCAAAGAACAGGCTGCACCCTTTGGGGCGCAGTCTTCTTCAGTCATGCCCGGAAAAGGACAGGGAGTGCTTTTCCGGTCGGGAATGCGTAGGCGGCGGCTTGCAGGCGTGAGGCGTCAAGGCCAAGGTGCATCGCCTCCAACTCGACGCGCGACAGACCGATGTCAGCCAGCAATCGGTCATCCGCGCGTAGCAGCAGGAACGCGGTGGCGTTGCGGGCCTGCAGTTGGGCGAAAAGGGCGGTGAGGCGGGCGAACATGATCAGTCTCCTTCTGTCGAGTGCCAGAGATAGGGCAGGATTTGACATTTCACAAACGAGTAGCTTTAATATGATCCATTAACATTTCTAATGGATGTAACATGGCCGCCCCGCTTGAAAGCGATCTTCTGCGAAGTTTTCTGGCGGTGGCCGATGCGGGGTCGGTGACCCTGGCCGCCGACCGGCTGTTTCGCACCCAAGGGGCGGTGTCGCTGCAAATCCGGCGGCTGGAGGACAATCTGGGCCAGCCCCTGTTCACCCGGCAGGCGCGCGGGGTGGTGCTGACCCCAAGGGGCGAGCAGCTGGTGCCTTATGCGCGCCGGGTTGTGGCGATGCTGGACGAAGCGTCGGTCGCGCTGCGGGACAAGCCACTGATCGGGCCGGTGCGGGTGGGGATCCCGGACGAATACTCCGGTTCCGTGTTGCCGCGCGCGCTTGCGGCCTTTGATGAACGGCACGAAGGCGTGCAGGTGTCGGTCCGGGTCGAACACAGTTCGGCGCAGATTGCGGCGCTGGAGGCGGACGAGATCGACCTGGGGGTGATCTATGACTGGGCCTATGTGCAGGAGGGCGAGGTGTTGTGCATCGACCCGACGGTCTGGGTCACCTCGACAGCGCATGCCCAGCATCTGCGGCGGCCCCTGCCGGTGGCGGTATATTTCCAGTCGGACTGGAGCCGGGATTACGCCGAAGCCGGGCTGAACCAGCAGGGCATCGACTGGCGGGCGGCGTGGTCTTGCGACATGGCGGGGGGGTTCCGGGTGGCGGTGACGAACGGGATGGCGATTGCGCCCCTGTCGCGCAGCACGATTCCGGCGGGCTGCCGCGAGTTGACCTCGCAGGACGGGTTTCCCATTGTCGATTCGGCCCGGGTGGTCTTGCGGCGGAACCCGCGTGGGACGTCTCCGGCGGTCGAGGGCATGGCGGCGATGCTGCGCGAGGCGTTCTTGCCGCTGCGGCAAGTTGGGGTTGGACGGAAAGGGGCGGACGGATGATCCGGGCGGGTTTGCACGGCCCCTTTGGTCCGGTCGCCTTGGTCGAGGATGCCGGGCGGCTGATCGCGCTGGAATGGGGGCTGGCGGGGCCTGCAGAAACGCCCCTGCTGGCCGAAGGGTTGCGGCAGTTGGCGGCCTATTTCGACCGCAGGCTGGACCGGTTCGATCTGCCGATGGATTGGGGCACGGGCCTGCACGAGGCGGTGCGGCGGGCGATGGCGGATATCCCGATGGGCGAGGTCCGCACCTATGGCCAGATAGCCAAACGGGTCGGCGCACCGGCGCAGGCGGTGGGGCAAGCTTGCGGGGCAAACCCTTTGCCGATCCTGATCCCCTGCCACAGGGTCACCGGAACCAACTGGTTCGGCGGCTTTTCGGCTCCGGGCGGTGTTGAGACCAAGGCTGCACTTTTGCGCCATGAGGGCGCGCTTTTGTTGTGACGCGGCCGGTTTCCGGGCAAGTTGGCAAAGGCGGTCCGCCTTTCCCATTGCCCTTGGCCCGCAAATCCGGCATCCCCCCTGTCTGACCACAACACCGGAGAATTCGCATGGACTATGGCAAGTCTGGCAACCCCAAGAGTGACCGCCACAACCCGCGCGGCCCCGATCATGCGCAGAAGGGTGCGCCGAAATCCGTCACTCCTCCGCGTGAGAGCAAGGAAGACCTGCTGGCCCGGATGAAGGCTGCCGCAAAGGCATCTGCCCAGCCGAAACCCGCGCAAACGGAACCCAAGGCCTGACGCGGCTGTCCTCGCCCTATCTTGCGCCCGGGTTTTACGCGGATGCTATCGCCAAGGGCCGTCACCGCGAAATTGTCGGCGGTCGCTGGGGCGAAACCGGGCGGGTGCAGATGGCCGCGCTTGCCGCCGAGGGGATGACGCCCCAGGATCACCTTCTGGACATCGGCTGCGGCGCGCTGCGGCTGGGTCACCTTGCGGTGCCGTTTCTGCAGCCGGGGCACTATTGGGGCACCGATGCCTCACTGGACCTGATGCGGCACGGCCGCGCGGTGGAGCTTGCTGATCCGGACCGCCTGCCGCTAGGAAATCTAGTCGAGGATGCGGACTTTGCCTTTCCCGGCCTGCCCGACACCATCACCCTGGCGATTGCCTTCGGGGTTTTCACCCATCTGCCTGCGTTGGCGCTGGTCACCGCGTTAAGCAACGTCCGGCCACGCTTTCCGCATCTGCGGCGCTTCCTGTTCACGGTGTTTCTGGCCCCGGACGATGCAGCCGCCACACGGCAACCGGACGGCGTGGTCACCCATCCCGACCGGCCGCCGTATCATGTCAGCGCGGAATTTGTGGCCTCTGCCATTCACGATGTGGGGCTGATCCCGGCGCAAAAGCCGGTGCAACTGCCGCGCGGTCAGGTGCTTTGGACCGCCTCGCCACCCCAGATGCCATAGGTGCGGCGCATGTGGTCGACACTGGCAAGGTTGGCGTTTGGGCGGTTGGCACCGTCGATGACAGCGTTGTACAGCGGCTCGGTCTGCGACACCGGCAGGACCGCCCGTACCCGGTTCAGCCCCTTGTCGGCCCAGATCGGCACCCCGCGCCGCGCCAGATGGCCCGACAGCCAGACATCATCGACCGCCCAGGCAACCGGCGGAATATCAAAGGCCGCGTCATCAAGGAAATCGGGCCGGAGGCAGACGCCGGCATAACCCTCGGCGATGTCGGCAAAGCCGGATGCGTCCAGCTTGCGGAACCTTGGCTGCAGCGGGGTGGCAGCGGTCCGCCGAGTGGCCTTGGCGATGAACCGGCGCAGGTGAAAGCCGATCTGGTCCTGATAATGCGGAGCCACCACCGCGCGGGGTTGGGGGGTCTGACTGTGCCAGTCCCGCCCCATCCGAGCCACTGTCGTTGCCGCCGCGCACAGGGCAGCACCCGGATGCAGCTTTCGGGCAACAAGGAAACCAGCCGCCCAGCCCGGAGCATGGAACTGGTCGTCGTCGGTATAGATCAGATCAAGGTCCTGCCCGCGATAGGTCAGTGCGGCGGGCAGTATCTTGGTGGCAGGCCCGAAATCCTGATCGGTGCGGATGATCCGCACATCGTCGGGCACCAAAGGCAAGGCTCCACCCCATTCCGGAAAGCGGCGGTAGGTCCGGGGGATATACAGTTCGACCGCTTCGGGGCGTGAGGATTGCCGCAACAGGCTGGTCAGCGTCGGCCCAAGACCGGCAAACCGGGGCGGGATCGTGGACAGGGTGATGATGTGCCGCATAGGAGCGTCTTAGGCGGTTGCCCCTGACGGGTAAAGTGCGCGCGGCGTTCTTGCCCGGTGGCGGCTTGGTGCAGGGTCAGTCCGGCTTGACCGCATCACCGCCCCAAATGCCATAGGTTGCGCGCATATGGTCGATGCAGGCCCGTTTGGCCGCAAGCCGGTCGGCTCCGTCTACCACCAGACCATACAGCGGGTGGGTCGCGGAAAGCTGCGCAAATTCAACGCTTTTGTTCAACCGCCGGTCTGCCCAGATCGGAATGCCCCGACGCTCAAGATGGCCAGAAAGCCAGACATCATCCACCGACCAAAGGACCTGCGGAATGTCATGGGCCAGATCATCAAAGTAGTCTGGCCGCACCATTACCCCGCCAAAGCCCTTGGCGATGTCGGCAAAGCCTGACCGGGTCAGCCTTTGGACTGCGGGCTTAACCCCTTTCCGATCCGGCCAGAACCCGAACCTGCGCCGAAGAAAGCGGCGCAGGACAAAGCCTGCCTGCAGCCGAGGGACCGGTGCCGGGACTGCGCGGGGCAATGGACCATCTGCTGTCCAGTTCCGGCCATTTCCTTGAATGGTCCCGGCAGCGGAACAGATGGCTGCAAAGGGATGATCCTTGCGCAGAGCCAGATTTTTTTGCGCCCAGTCGCAGTTGAACAGGTAGTCATCATCGACATAGAGCAGGTCCAACGCCTGCCCGCGATAAGCCCGCGCTGCGGGCAGGATCTTGGTGGCAGGACCAAGATCTTCCTCGACCCGGACGATCCGCACCCCGTCGGGAACCGGTGGCAGCCCACCGCCCCATTGCGGAAAGCGGCGGTAGGTTCTCGGGATGTAAAGCTCGACCGCCTCGGGGCACGACGATTGCTGCAACAGGCCCGCCAAAGTCGGGCCGATGTTGGCAAATCGGGGAGGTATGGTGGAAAGCGTGATGATATGGCGCACAGTGCAAACATAGGACCGGCGCGGTATTGTGTAAACCTTGGCCTGACGTCAGCCCGCCTTGACCATTTCACCGCCCCAGACGCCATAGGTTGCCCGCATATGTTGAATGCATGCGACGTTCGCCGCGATGCGGTCGGCACCGTCCGCAACAAGCCGGTGCAGCGGAAAAGTGTCCGACGTGTCAAGCAGCACCGTGCCCAGGTTCAGCGACCTTTCTGCCCAGATTGGAATGCCACGCCGTGCCAGATGGCCCGACAGCCAGACATCGTCCACCAACCACAGGACTTGCGGAATGTCATAGACAAGATCGTCAAAGAAGTCGGGCTGCACCATCACGCCGCCGAACCCCTCGGCCACGTCGGAATAGCCCGAGCTTTTCAACTTGTGGGCAAACAGCGTCTTTCTGGTGCCGTCGCGCCCGATCCCCAGCACGCGCTTCAGAAAGCGGCGGAATACAAAGCCCGGCTGGCGGTCCGAGCAGGGGGCTGCAACCGTTCGTGGCAGGGGGCCGTCCGCTGTCCAGTTGATCCCTTTACTTCTGACCGGGAACGACGCCGAACAGATCGCGGTCCGGGGATGGGCCTTGCGCAGGGACAGGCTTGTCTGCGCCCAGTCCCTGGTGAACAGGATGTCGTCATCGACATACAGAAGTTCAACCGTCTGCCCGCGATAGGCCCGGGCTGCAGGCAGGATCTTGGTGGCGGGGCCTAGATCCTCATCCGTTCGAACGATTGTCACGCCATCGGGAACCGATGGCAAGGCGCCGCCCCATTGCGGAAAGCGGCGGTAGGAATTCGGGATATAAAGCTCGATCGCCTCGGGACGCGAGGTTTGTGCGAGCAAGCCTTGAAGGGTCGGGCCGATGGCGTCAAACCGCGGCGGAATCGTGGAGAGGCTGATGATGTGACGCATGCTGAGCCTTCTACGCAAGGTCTTAACCCGCGTAAAGGCCGGTCCGGGGTCCGGGCCTCCCCACTTGCCATGTCGCTTGACCGCGCGCAGATTCATGTTCTGAACCACAGGAGCAGATCATGCGTGCCTTGACCCTTGCCCTTTTTCTGGCTGCCGCCCCGGCCGCAGCCGAGACGCTCTCCGCCGAGATCGGCCGCACCGGGATTGGCCCGACGGCGGCGCGGCTGGCCGCCCTGCCCGCCCCGACCAACGAGGAGGTGTTCGCCCTTGCCGGCCTGAAGTTTCTGGGTGGGGTGGAAGCCGCGCTGCAACTGCGCTGGCAGACCGGGGTGCAGGCCGACTGGTCGGAACTGCCGATCCTGCGGCTGCCAATTCCGGAAAATCCTGATGCGCGGGCCTTTGCCCCGGCGGATTTCACCACGCTGCTGACCGGGCTTGACGCCGACATGGACGCCGCCCGCACAGCACTTGACCAGCTTGGCGACAAGCCCTTTGCGCTGGAGATCGTGCTGGGCGATCTTTGGTTCGACATCAACGCCAACGGCACGCAGGACGAAGGCGAGGATATCGGGTCGGTCACCGGCCTGACCCTTGGTGGCGGGCGGATGATCGGCGTCGACATGATCGACCCGGCGATCACCTTTGACACCGCCGATGCGGCCTGGCTTGCGGCCTATACGCACTTCTTGTCCGGTTTTGCCTCCACCGCGCTGGCCTATGACCCCGAACCGGCGATCCAGCGGGTGCTGGACAGTTCCGCCGCGATACATGCACTGTGGGGCGACACCCCGCCCACCAACGCGATGGACATGATGTTCGGCCGTCAGGTTGACCGCGTGGCCATGGTGCTGAACGCGCTGGCCAATTCGCCCGACAAGGCTTTGGCACTGGATGCGCATGGGCATTTCCTGTCGATGATCGAAGAAAACCGCCGCTTCTGGTCGCTGGTAGCGCTTGAGACTGACAACAAGGGCGAATGGGTGCCGAACAACCGCCAGGTTTCCGGCATGGGGCTGAGGATGCCACCCGGCACCGGCGCGCGCTGGCAGGCGGTGCTGGCCGATGCCGAGCGGCTGTTGAAGGGCGAGGTTCTGATGCCGCACTGGCGCTTTGGGGCCGAAGCCGGGATCAACCTTAAGAAGATGTTTGAAGACCCGCCGCCGGTCGATCTGATCACCTGGATTCAGGGCGAGGGCTTTCTGCCCTATGCCGAGAAAGGCCCGCTGGTCAGCCCGACCTCGTGGCAGGATTTCGAAAGTCTGGTGCAGGGCGATGCGATGCTGTTCGCGGTGTTCCTGAACTGACCCTGCCGCCGATCTCTTCGTAGAAATCGGACCGGAGCCTTCAAAGGCTCCGGCCCGGAATTTTTGAAAACTTCGGTCGCTTCCCTAATGTCGGGGCAGGCCGGTGATCACTGTCTCCAGCGTCGCCACCAGTTTGTCGGCAATCTCGTCCAACTCGGCGTCCGTCGCGTTGAACGGGGGCGCAAGGATCACGGTATCGCCCGCCGCCCCGTCGACATGGCCGCCCGACGGATAGCAGATCAGCCCGCGCCGCAGCCCTTCGGCGCGGATGCGGCCATTCACGCCAAGCGATGCAGCATAGGGAGCCTTGGTTTCGGGATCGGCCACGACCTCGACCCCGATAAAGAAGCCCCGCCCGCGGATATCGCCCACCTGCGGCAGATGCGCCATGCGGGCGCGCAGATCGGCCTGCCAGCGCGGACCCTTGTCCTGAATACGGGCCAGAAGCCCTTCCTCTGCCACGATCTTCTGCACCGCCAATCCCGCCGCAAGGCAAGCGGTGTGGCCGGTATAGGTGTGCCCGGTCAACGGCCCGCCATGGCCCGCCCGCATCGCATCGGCAACCTCTTGAGTGTAGACTGCAGCGCCCAGAGGCAGATAGCCGCCCGACAGAGACTTTGCGACCGTGATGATGTCGGGCATGATCCCGTCTTCGGCTGAGGCGCGCCAATGGCCGGTGCGGCCCGACCCGCACATCACCTCGTCAGAGATCACCAGCACGCCGTGACGGCGGCAAACCTCGGCCATGGCTTTGGCATAACCGTCCGGAGGCGGCAAAGCGCCGCCTGCGGCACCGACCACGGGTTCGAAGATGAAGGCGGCCACGGTCTGAGGCCCAAGCCGGTGGATTTCCGCCTCAAACTCGGCCGCAAGATGCGCCACCAGCCCATCGCGGCTGACACCTTCCGGCAAGCGGTAGGCGTTCGCCGCACTGACCCGGCCCACGGCGGGCAAGGCCCCGGCAAAGGCGCGGGTGCGGTCCACGAAGCCCGACAGAGCCGTCGCCATCAGCGTGTTGCCGTGCCAGGACCGTTGCCGCGCGATGAAGTTCACCCGGGCCGGATCACCCCGGTCGAAATGATATTGCAGCGCGATCTTGACCGCACTTTCCACCGCCTCGGACCCTGATGTCGTATAGACCATGTCGGCCATGCCGGTGGCGTTGCAGAGGATTTCGCTCAACTCCTCCAAGGGATCGGTGGTGAAAAGATAGCGGTAGCCATAGGCGACCTTTTCCATCTGCGCCGCCACTGCCGCATTCACGCGCGGATCGCCATGGCCAACCGAAAACACCGCGGGCCCGCCCGACCCGTCAATATACTGCCGCCCGTCGGTGTCCCAAAGATACACCCCGCGTCCGTGGCTGATCTTGGGCAGGGCGCCTGTGGCGATGTCATTGGCGCTGGGACGGGACATTGGTAGCTCCGGTTGCTGGGTGACGAAGGCTTTGCAGCAGGCCGGGGAATTGTCAATCTGAGCGCTGGTGCGGCTGATTCGCCTGCCGATCAGCCGAGCGTCATATTCATGTGATCACAAGATTTGAGCCTGTGATCACATATTTCCAGCCTGTGATCACATAATGGATTTTCCGGCTTTTCAGGTCGGATTCAGGGCATTTGCCGTTTGGTTGGTAGCCATTTCCATGCCAAAAGCTGCCAAGACGCTTTTGGCATTCACCAAACGACGGGACCAGCCCCATGAACATCCACGAATATCAGGCCAAGGCGCTGCTGCGCAGCTATGGCATCCCGGTTTCTGACGGCCGTGTCGTGCTGAAGGCCGAAGACGCCAAGACCGCCGCGGGCGAGTTGGACGGCCCGCTTTGGGTAGTCAAAAGCCAGATCCATGCGGGCGGTCGCGGCAAGGGCAAGTTCAAGGAACCCGAGGCTGGCGAAAAAGGCGGCGTTCGTCTGGCGCGGTCGGTTGGTGAGGCTGCCGAGTTTGCCCGCCAGATGCTGGGTCGCACCCTTGTCACCATCCAGACCGGCCCCGCAGGCAAGCAGGTCAACCGCATCTACATCGAAGACGGCAGCGACATCGACCGCGAGTTCTACCTTGCGTTCCTGATCGACCGCGCCACCAGCCGGATTTCCATCGTCGCCTCGACCGAAGGCGGGATGTCGATTGAAGACGTGGCGCATGACACGCCCGAACTGATCCACACCTTCACCATCGACCCGGCCACGGGCCTGCAGGATTTCCACGGCCGCCGGGTGGCTTTCGCGCTGGGGCTGGAGGGCGCGCAAGTCAAATCCTGCGTCAAGATCATCCGCGACCTTTACCGCATGTTCACCGACAAAGACATGGACATGCTGGAGATCAACCCGTTCTGCGTGCTGAAGGACGGGACCCTGCGCCTGCTGGACGCCAAGATGGCCTTTGACGGCAACGCGATGTACCGCCATGCCGACATCGTGGCCCTGCGCGATGAGTCCGAGGAGGATCCGAAGGAACTTGCCGCGTCCAAATTCGACCTGAACTACATCGCACTC
The DNA here is from genome assembly GCA_903917595.1 of uncultured Rhodobacterales bacterium. Classification (GTDB taxonomy): domain Bacteria; phylum Pseudomonadota; class Alphaproteobacteria; order Rhodobacterales; family Rhodobacteraceae; genus Tabrizicola; species Tabrizicola rara. The sequence goes on along the minus strand of CAIXBE010000409.1, from coordinate 4,584 downwards.
GATGGCGAAATCGGCTGCATGGTCAATGGCGCAGGGTTGGCGATGGCCACGATGGACATCATCAAGCTTTACGGCGCCGAGCCTGCCAACTTCCTGGACGTCGGCGGTGGCGCCACCAAGGAAAAGGTGACCGAGGCGTTCAAGATCATCACCTCGGACCCGCAGGTCAAAGGCATCCTTGTGAACATCTTCGGCGGCATCATGCGCTGCGACATCATCGCCGAAGGCGTGATCGCGGCGGTCAAGGAAGTCGGCCTGAAGGTGCCCCTCGTGGTCCGGCTGGAAGGCACGAATGTGGAGCTTGGCAAGGACATCATCCGCAAATCCGGCCTGAACGTCATCGCGGCGGATGATCTGAAGGACGGGGCGGAAAAGATCGTGAAGGCGGTGCGGGGCTAATGCAATTGCAGCGGTCAAGATGGGGAGGCTTGGCATGAGACCACAGTCTCTGCGCGACAGCTTGATCAATGCGGCCGACCGGGTCCTTGGATACCCGCAGGATGCCATTCACTTCCTGCATGTGCCCAAGACCGCCGGCTCGCAGATCAAACTGGTTGCCCGACAGGTCAATCAGCGGCGCGTCCGCAACAGGATCCGTGCGCATGAGCATGAGATCCGCTTGCTGGATCTTCCGAAAGACCAGCGATATTTCTTTTCGACCCGCGATCCGATTTCGCGGTTTCGGTCTGCTTTTCACTGGCGGGTAACCAAACGAGGCAATCAACCGGAAGCTAGGTGGAACTCTGGCGAGACGCTTGCGTTCCAGCATTTCGCCTCGGCCAACACGCTTGCCGAAGCCCTTTTCCTGCCGGATCGCCGGGGGATTGATGCCGCGCTCGCGATGAAAACGATCCGCCACACCAGCCGAAACCTTGTCGATACTTTTACCCTTCACGGTTTCGACCTGTTCCAGCGACCTCCGATCTGGATCATCCGGATGGAGAATCTGCAAGACGATCTTGCCGAATTCTTGCGCCGGATAGGTTACACCGGGCCGTTCGAAGCACTTGGGGAAGATCCCGCCGCGCGCCGGCAGTCCTATGACGGCGCGCCACCACTTTCGGATTTGGCAAAGCAGAACCTTCGTCGCTGGTATGCTCAGGATTTTGAATTCTTGCGGGGCTGCGATGCCTGGCTTGAAGCGAATGGCGCGAGTGGCGGTCAGGGAAAGGCGGCAAATTAGATGATAAAGACCCTGCACGTTTTGGCTACCCCCAGAAGATTGCGAAACAGGAAAGGATGCGGTTCATGAACAAGATCGCATGTCTTGCGGCCGTTCTTGCCGCTTCCCCTGCCTTTGCCCAAGACGCCGATCCGTCGAACCAACTGATCGAGGGCTACGTCGCCTGTGCGATGGGCGAAGGGCTGCCCGACAAGACCGTGACGCCGCTCGGTCTTTACGGCTGGACACACGAGGAAGATGCCGAGATGGGGGTGGTTAATTTCCAGCCCGGTATCGGCACCGACACCTTCGCCTACATGTCCCTGACCCCCGATTACTGCCACATCGAAAGCACCACGCTCGGGACCGCCAAGGCGCTGGAGCTGATGGGCTACCTGTCCTTCTCCGGCCAGGTGTCGCTGGAAACGACCGAGACCGACGAGAACGGCTGCACCACTGCGACGCTTTCGAACGGCGTGGTTGCCGTCATCACCTCGGGCGGCAACGACCCTGTCTGCACTTCCGACACAGACTCGGGCGTGCGCTTCTATTTCGGAGGGGGGCAATGATCCGCTCCGCCTCGATCACCCTCGCGCGGCATCCCGCCGACCGGACCTGTCACTGAAGGAGGCCCCGATGGCCGTACTCGTCAACAAATCCACCCGCGTCGATGACCGGTCGGATGCAGCCAAGATAAAAGCCAAAGTACAGAAAGGATGAAACCCATGAACAAACTTGCATGTCTTGCGGCCCTTCTTGCTGCTTCCCCGGCCTTTGCCCAGGACCCCGACCCGGTCTACCAGATGATCGACGGGATCAGCTTTTGCATGCTGGGCGAAGGCAAGGCCGATACCACCGTGGCCCAGCTTGGCACCTATGACTGGACCTCGGAAGCCGACGCCGAAATGGGTATCACCACCTTCACGCCACCCGCCGGGCCGACCATGGGCATGGTGTCGAACGAGGTGGGCTTTTGCCATGTCGAAAGCTCGGCCATCGGAACCGGGGATGCCGAAATGGCGTTCAGCCTGTTCATGATGGGCGGAAATTCCGGGATCGAGGTGACCGCCGAAGGTGCCGATGCCGACGGCTGCATGACCAAGACCCTGTCGAATGGCGCGGTTGCGGTGCTGACCTCGGGTGGTCAGGACCCGGTTTGCGAATCTGACGCCGACTCCGCCTGGCGTTTCGAATTTGCAGGCGGCTGACCGTCTGAAGAAGATCATAGGGTGGGCAATCTGCCCACCATCCCCCAAGGCGCGGTCGGCAGATAGCCTAGCTTGCGCACCATAAGGAACCGACCCCATGTCCGTCCTCGTCAACAAGGCAACCCGCGTCATCTGTCAGGGCTTTACCGGCTCGCAGGGGACCTTCCACTCCGAACAGGCAATCGCTTACGGCACGCAGATGGTCGGCGGCGTGACCCCCGGCAAGGGCGGCACCGAACACCTTGGCCTGCCGGTCTTTGACAGCGTGCATGACGCGGTTGCCAAGACCCAGGCGAACGCCACCGCGATCTACGTGCCGCCGCCCTTTGCCGCCGACAGCATCCTTGAAGCCATCGACGCCGAAATCCCGCTGATCATCTGCATCACCGAAGGTATCCCGGTCCTGGACATGATGCGGGTCAAGCGGGCGCTGATCAACTCGCGCTCGCGGCTGATCGGGCCGAACTGCCCGGGCGTGCTGACCCCCGGCGAATGCAAGATCGGGATCATGCCGGGCTCGATCTTCTCCAAGGGCACGGTCGGCGTGGTCAGCCGGTCGGGCACCCTGACCTACGAGGCGGTCAAGCAGACCACCGACGTCGGCCTTGGCCAGTCCACCGCCGTCGGCATCGGCGGCGACCCGATCAAGGGGTCCGAACACATTGATATTCTTGAGATGTTCCTTGCCGACCCCGACACCCATTCGATCATCATGATCGGCGAGATCGGCGGGGCCGCCGAAGAAGACGCCGCCCAGTTCCTGGCTGATGAGCGCAAAAAGGGCCGCTGGAAGCCCACCGCCGGTTTCATCGCCGGCCGCACCGCCCCCCCCGGCCGCCGCATGGGCCATGCCGGTGCCATCGTGGCCGGCGGCAAGGGCGACGCCGAGTCGAAGATCCAGGCCATGCTCAGCGCCGGGATCGTGGTCGCCGACAGCCCGGCAGGCTTGGGCGAGGCGGTGTTGAAGGCGATCAAGGGGTAAGGGCGAAACGGGCCGACGCGTATGCCAATCTTCCGCATCAACGACAAACTGCACTACTTCGCCCATGTGCCGAAGTGCGGCGGCACGTCGGTGGACAGCCACCTGACCGCGCGGTTTGGCTCGCTGGGCCTGTCCGAAGGCCCGCGCCCGCCAAAGATTGCCGCCGCTGACCGCTGGTCGCGCAGTTCGGCGGCGCATATCCCCGTGGCGGCGCTGTTCCGGTTCCTGCCGCGCGACTGGTTGCAATCGTCCTTTGCCGTGGTCCGCCACCCGGTTCGCCGGTTGATCAGCGTCTATTTCTATGCCCGCGACGTGACCCGGACTGTGCCGCAGGGCCAGGGTTTCGACGACTGGTGCCAAGAGGTTCTGCCCGGGATCGCCGATGATCCCTACCGCTTTGACGGGCACCTTCTGCCGCAGGTCGCCTTCATCCCAAAGGACTCGGCCATTTTCTGGCTGGAGGATGGGCTGGACCCGGTGGTCCCCTATCTGGACGGGCTTGCAGGCACCAGCGATGGGCCGCGCCAGATCGGAGCGGAAAACGTAGGCACCTGGCGCGCGCGTGAGGCTGCCCCGACGCCCACGCCGGAAACGCTGGCCCTGATCGCAAGCGTCTATGCGCAGGACTTTGCCGCCTTCGGCTATGCGGTCGTGGACACCGCAACCGATGCCAAGGCTTTGCCCGACCTGCCGGCGCTTGCCCCGACCGGCCAGCCCCCGGCCCCCGAACGCCCGCCGCTGTTGAACCGGCTTTACCGCAAGCTGGTGGACAAGGCGGACGGCAAATGATCGCGCGGGCGGGATGTGGGGTCAGGCGGTCGGGCTTTCGGGCCAACAGTGCCAAGGGAGAGCAATAATGCCCATTTTCCGCATAGGTGGTGAACTGCATTTTTACGCCCATGTGCCGAAATGCGGTGGCACGTCGATTGAAGCCTATCTGACCGAACGCTTCGGTCCGCTCGGGTTTCTGGAAACGGGCCGATTCCGGATTCCGCTGGAGATGCGGTGGAACCGCACTTCGGGCGACCATGTCCCAGTCGAAGCGCTGTATCGGTTGATCCCGCCCGATTGGCTGGCTTCATCCTTTGCCATGGTCCGCCACCCGGTCCGCCGGTTGATCAGCGCGTTTTTCTTTGCGCGCGACATCACCCACAAACTGCCGATATCCACCGATTTCAACACCTGGGCGCTGGACGCGCTGTCGCGGGTGCCGCATGACCCCTATCTTCTGG
>CAIXBE010000408.1 GCA_903917595.1 uncultured Rhodobacterales bacterium | reverse complement strand
TCAACTGCGCCAACAGCGAGATCGCACAGCATTTCGCCGCTTCGGCGCCCTGTTCGACGGCAAGATCCTCGCCCAGTCGGCCCTTGATCAAGCCGTGTTCATTCTGGCTGATTTGCCCCGAGATATGCACCAGATTTCCGGTCTTCACGAAAGGCACATAGTTCGCGGCCGGGGCGGGTGCGTCGGGCAGGGTGACGCCAAGCTTGGCAAGGCGGGCTTCGATCGGATGCATGGGTTTTGTCCTTCCGGTTCGACGGAGAGGTTAGCCTGGGCCTGCAGGCCGGGGCAAGGGGTGGCGCGCTGGTGCTGGGTCCGTCCCTTGCGCGCCTTATCGCCCGAACGGGTGCAAATCACGCGCTTCGCTGTTGTCAACTTTCCGGGCGCGACTTATGCCTAGGCAGCGGTCGCACATTTGAAGAATCTGCAGGTCAAGGTTTGCTCAGCGGGTTTCGGGATAGTAGAATGCAGGGTCTGAAGATTTCATTGCCAGGCGTAAATCTGCTACTGGCCGCTGTCCTATTGGTCGGGCTTGGACTGCTGGCAGGTTGCAGCGGAGCGCCGGGGCCGAATGGGATAGACGATCCCTATGAGGCAACCAACCGCCGGATCCATGAATTCAATCGTGGGCTTGACCGGGCGCTGGTCGGACCGGCAGCCAAGGGCTATGGCAGCATTGTGCCAAAGCCCGTGACCCGGGTGGTCGGCAATCTTGCCGGAACGCTGGATCTTCCCGGCGACATTGCGAACGACCTGTTGCAGCTGCGGGTTGCTGATGCCGCGCAGAATTTTCTGCGGCTGGGAGTCAATCTGACCATGGGTGTGGGCGGGCTCTTCGACGCGTCGACTGCAATCGGGTTGCCCGGCAAGCCGACCGATTTCGGCGAAACGCTGCATGTCTGGGGCGCGGGCGAGGGTGCTTATGTCGAGCTGCCCTTTGCCGGTCCGTCCACCGTGCGCGACACGGTCGGAACCGTGGTCGACATCGCGCTGAACCCGGTCCGGCTGGTCCTGCCCCCGCGTGAGGCGATGGCGGCAACCGGGATCAAGCTGTTCTCACGCGTTGGTGACCGCGACCGCTTCTCGGAAACGGTAGAGTCGATCTTGTATGACAGTGCGGACAGCTATGCTCAGGCGCGACTTTTGTATCTGCAGAACCGGCGCTTTACCCTGGCACGGGGTAAAGAGGCCGCCAACGATGACGATTTCATTGACCCGTACGAGGATCCCTATGCTGAATGACACCTCGCTTTCGCGCCGCGCAATTCTGGCGGGTCTTGCCGGGATATCGGCCCTTGTCGCCCTGCCGCGTGCGGCCTTGGCCCTGACCGCCGAACAGGCGCAGGAACTGGTGAACAAGACGGTTGACGAGATCAACTCGATCATCAACTCGGGCAAGTCGGAAACGGCGATGCTGGGGTCGTTCGAAAAGCTGTTCACCAGCTATGCCGATGTGGCGACCATCGCGCAATCCGTGCTTGGCCCAGCCTTCAAGACGGCGACGAATGGTCAGCGGACTGCCTATACATCGGCCTTTCAGGGCTACATCAGCCGCAAGTATGGCCGTCGCTTCCGCGAGTTCATCGGCGGCAAGATCGAGGTCGCCGAGGCCCGCGCGGTCAAAAGCTACTTCGAGGTGATCTCGACTGCCTATCTGCAGGGCGAGGCCCCGTTCGAGGTGCGCTGGCATGTGTCCGACAAGTCCGGCAAAAGCCTGTTCTTCAACATCATCATCGAAGGTGTGAACATGCTGGCCTCCGAGCGCACCGAGATGGGTGCCCTTCTGGACCAGCGCGGCGGTGATATTGATCAGTTGATCACGGACCTGAAGACACTCTAACGCGGGATCTTGATCCCCAGCTTTTCCAGCGCGGCAATCGCGGCCTGCGCTTCGGGGCCGGACAGGTTGACTGTCTGGCCACCCGCCTGAACCACCGGCCCTGACCAGCTGTTGATCGCGTTCACTGTGCGCGACGGGCCGGGACCGCTGGTTGAATAGGGGGTTACTGGCACTGCACCGTTCTGATCCGAAAACTGCAGAACCGCGCGGTAGGTGCTGCCGCCTTCGCTAGACCGGCTGCGGTCCAGGGTTGCGCCCTGAAACGCGGCCAAGGGATAGGTCTTTTCGCCCCGACCCAACATGCCGCGCGTGGCGATGGTAATCATCCCGGCGGCGCGGTTGAAGGTCAGCCTGCGGGTTTTCACCATGAACACCCCGACCAGCAGCGGGATCACTGACGCATAGCCAAGGATGTTCATTCCCGGCACAGCGCCCATTGCGCCAAGTCCGCCCGCCATCGGAAAGCCAAGGCGTTCAGCCGCAAAGGGCAGGACATAGCGCATCCCGAACCCCAGGACGAAAAAAAGCAGGAACAGGACAACGCACAGGATCATCAGCCCCACCGGGCGAAGCTCGATGATCAGCCGGTTCTGGCCCTGTTCAACAATGCGCATGGCTGAAACCCTCTCGGAATCGCAAAATTCCGCGAAATCCTAGGCCGGAACCCCCGCGCAATCAAGTTTTGCGCGGTGGCCGGTGTCAGTCAGCGTTCTCGATCAGCTCCAGAATGATCTGTTCGGCCAGATCCTCTTCGGTGATCACCGTGCCGGGCAGGGGGGCGGTATAGGCCTCGGGCAAGGGTTGTTCGTAGAACTCGCCGTTGTAGGCGGGCGCGTTGGGATCGTCGAAATAGGGCACATCCTCGGGCGCGATCGCCCCTTCGCCGGTGCCGGGGTTGATCGGCTGATAGGTCTCGTCCGGAATTTCGGTCAACAGCGGGCTGGCATCGACGCCTTCGTTGATCCGCACCATGACTTCGTGCCAGATCTCGGCGGGCAAGCCGCCGCCCGTGACACCCGTAAGGGGGCTGTTGTCGTCATAGCCCATCCAGACGCCGACCACATAATCGGCGGTAAAGCCCACGAACCAGGCATCCCGCGCGCTGGTGGTGGTGCCGGTCTTGCCTGCCGCCTCGCGGTCATCCAGCCGGGCGCGGCCGCCGGTGCCGGAATTCAGCACCTCGGTCATCATGTAGGTCAGCGCCCGCGCCGCCTTTTCCGAGATCACCCTCTCGCCAATGCCGCCGCTGGCCCCGAACAGGGGTTCATCCATCCCAGCAAGCTTCAGCGCCTGCAAGCCGTAAGGCGACACCGCCGAGCCGCCGTTCAGGATGCCCGCAAAGGCGCCCGTCATCTCGATCAGGGTCGATTCGGAGGCCCCCAGCGCCAAAGCCGGGCCATCGGCAAAGTTCTGCGCCAGACCAAAATCCGTCGCGACCTTCTCGACCAGATCACGGCCCACCGCCTCGCTTATCCGCACCGCCGGGATGTTCCGGCTTTCGGCAAGCGCCTGCGTCAGCGTGATCATGCCCTTGAATTTCTTGTCGTAATTCGTCGGGCACCAGTCGCCTGACCCTGCCGTATAGATGCACAACGGCGAATCATCGACCATCGACATCGGGCTGTAACCCAGATCCATCGCCACGGCATAGATGAAGGGCTTGAAGGTCGATCCGGTCTGCCGCAGCGCATGGGTCGCGCGGTTGAAGTCGCCCGCGTTCGGCAGGTCGCGGCCACCGACCATAGCCCGGACCGCGCCGTCCGCGCTCATCACCACAATCGCGGCTTGCGCCTTGGAGCCTTCCTTCAGCTTGTTTTCAAACACCCAGGCCAGCGCCTCTTCGGCCTGTTTCTGCATCTCTTGATCCAAGGTCGTCTCGATGATGACGTCTTCGGTGGTGTCGCGGGCCAGATAGTCGGGCGTCGTTTCCATCACCCAGTCGGCGAAGTAGCCGCCGGATTTCTGCTTGGCCGCCTTGGACAGCACCGCCGGGTTGGTGCGGGCCTCGTCGGCCTCGGCCTTGGTCAGATAGCCTTGCGCCTCCATCAGGCCGATCACCACCGCCGCCCGGTCACGGGCGCGGTCGATGCTGGCGGTGGGGGCATAGGTCGACGGAGCCTTCAACAGCCCGGCCAGCATCGCGGCCTCGGCGGTCGAGACATCCTTGGCCGACTTGCCGAAATAGCGCTGGGCGGCGGCCTCGAACCCCCGAGCACCGGCCCCCAGATAGGCGCGGTTGAAGTAAATCGTCAGGATCTCTTCCTTGGAATACTTCGCCTCCATCGCCATGGCGTAGGGCATTTCCTTCAGCTTGCGCCACATGCCACCAGACCGGCAGTCCTTTTCGTAATCGGCTTCGGTCTTCCACTGGGTCGGGTCATAGGTCACGCCCAAGCATAGCAGCTTTGCCACCTGCTGGGTGATGGTCGACCCGCCGTTGCCTTCCAGCGGTCCGCGGCCTTCGGACAGGTTGATGCGGATGGCGCTGGCGATGCCGCGCGGCGAAATCCCCAGATGCCAGTAGAACCGCTTGTCTTCGGTGGCGATCACCGCGTCATGCAGGTCGGGTGCCACGCTGGAGGCGGTGACCATGCCGCCAAAGGTTTCACCCCTCCAGGCAAATACCTCGCCGTTGCGGTCCAGCATGGTGACCGACCCCCGCGCGCGACCGTCAACCAGATCGGCAATGGGGGGCAGTTGGGCATAGTAATACCAGACAAAGCCGCCGAGGATCAGCGCGCCCGCGGCCGAAGCCCGCCAGGCGATGCCCCAAAGCACGCGCCACAGCGCCAGAATGCTGCCAAGGATGAACCCGTGCTGCCGCCTTGGGCGTGCCGTCCGGCTGCGACGGCGGCGCGGCGGCTTTTTCGGTGCAGGTTTCTTCGGCGCGCCGCTGCTGGTGCCGCTGCGTGCCGGATAGCGCCTGTCTGCGGTAAGGGGGCTGCGCCCCCGGGGTCCTGCTGCCATGCCTGCCTGTGCCACTCGTAACCTGGGGTCGGTTCCCGACCTGTTTGGGGTCACAATAGACCGGATTTGCCGGAAAGCGAAGTCAGGCAAAGCATGATTCGCATTTCACCGCCGCCCAAGAAATGGGCGGTTCGCGCTGAATGAGCAAAATTTGTGCGGTTGTCGCCAATACGGCCCAAGGATGCGCCGCAAATCCTTGTGCAACTGCAGCAATCGCCGCCCTGATTTGACCTGAAGGCCGTCGCACCCCGGGGGCCTGCAACGACAACGAGGGGAAAGACGTGAAACTCATAATTGCAGCAATCAAGCCGTTCAAGCTCGAGGAGGTCCGCGAAGCGCTGACCGCAATCGGCGTGCGCGGCATGATGGTCACCGAGATCAAGGGGTTCGGCAGCCAGTCGGGCCACACGGAAATCTATCGCGGCGCGGAATACGCAGTGAACTTCGTGCCCAAAGTGCGGCTTGAGGTCGTGGTTGCCGACGCACTTTCGGATCAGGTCGTCGCGACCATCCAGAAGACGGCCAAGACCGACAAGATCGGCGACGGAAAGATTTTCGTCCTCGACGTTGAACATGCCGTGCGGGTCCGCACCGGCGAAACCGATGACGACGCGCTGTGATGCGGCGGGGAAAGAGGGGAACACCTGAGATGAACATGCAAACGAAATTCTCTGGCCTTGGGGCGCTTGCTGCGACCCTGCTGGCTGGACTGCCTGCTCTTGCGCAGGATGGGCCGATCCAGAACCCGACCGTCGAGCAGATGGCTGGTATGGTCGACAAGGGCGACACCACCTGGATGCTGATCAGCTCGGTTCTGGTGCTGATGATGGCAATCCCGGCGCTGGCCTTGTTCTACGGCGGTCTGGTGCGCACCAAGAACATGCTCAGCCTGTTGATGCAGGTTTTCATGATCGTGTCGATCGGCGCGGTGATGTGGGTTCTGGTGGGCTATAGCCTCGCGTTTACGGCGGGGTCGCCCTATATCGGCGGTGGCTCCAAGTTCCTGCTGGCGGGCGTCGGCCCCGGCACCTATGCGGCGACCTTCTCGAACAACGTCTATATCCCGGAATATGCTTTTGTGATCTTCCAGATGACCTTTGCCTGCATCACGCCGGCGCTGATCATCGGGGCCTTTGCGGAACGGATCAAATTCTGGCCGCTGATGCTGTTCTGCGTCGGCTGGACGCTGCTGGCATACTATCCGATCGCGCATATGGTGTGGTTCTGGGCTGGCCCGGACTTCCTGTCGGTTCCGGAATACGCCGGCGACATGGGCCTTCTTTGGGGCATGGGTGCCTTGGACTTTGCCGGAGGCACGGTTGTTCACATCAATGCCGGGATCGCAGGACTTGTCGGTTGTCTGGTGATCGGCCCGCGGATCGGTTTCAACAAAGAGCCGATGCCGCCGCACAGTCTGACGATGACGATGATCGGGGCCTCGCTGCTGTGGGTCGGCTGGTTCGGCTTCAACGCCGGGTCCAACCTTGAATCCAACGGCATCACGGCGCTGGCCTTCCTCAACACCTTTGTCGCGACAGCCGCTGCGGCCCTGGCATGGTGCATCGTTGAACAAATGCACCATGGCCGCCCGTCGCTTTTGGGTGCGGTCACCGGTGCGGTTGCCGGTCTGGTCGCAATCACTCCGGCCTGTGGCTTTGCCTCGCCGGGTGGAGCACTGATCCTTGGCCTGATCGTCTCGCCGGTTTGCTATGTCTTCGTGTCGAAGGTGAAGAAAAGCTTCGGCTACGACGACAGTCTCGATGTGTTCGGGGTTCACTGCATCGGTGGCATTGTCGGTGCCATCGGCACCGCCATCGTGGCCGACCCGGCACTGGGCGGTCAGGGCTGGTTCGACTACACGGTGTTCCCGGCAGTCGCGGGGACCTATGACATGGCCGGACAGGTGATCACCCAGTTCAAGGCGGTCGGGCTGACTCTGGTCTGGTCGGGTCTGGTGTCGCTGGTCCTGTTCTACGCCATCAAGATGGTGTTCGGGCTGCGTCCTTCGACGGACGACGAACGGCAGGGTCTTGATCAGACCTCGCACGGGGAAACTGCCTACAACTACTGACCCAATCTACCGACGTCGGGCCACCTCCTCCCGGCCCGACGTCCAGACTGTCGGCCCGCGGGATTCATCCACCGCGGGCCGTTTTTATTGGGGGTGTTGTCTGCCTGCGGCCGCAGCTAGGGTCCGCTTGAAACGGAGGCTCAGATGCAAGCCGATGGCAATCCATTGCGAGGGGTGGCGCTGGTCATGGTGGCAACCTTTCTGTTTGCCGTCGCCGATACTTTGGGCAAGCATCTGGCAATCCTGCACTTTACGGCGCTGATCCTTGCAGCGCGTTATGCGGTCAACTTTGCGCTGGTCACGGTCATCATGTGGCCCCGCAACCGCGCTGTCCTGTGGCAGACCCATCGGACCGGGCTTGTCATCCTGCGTGGGCTTTGCCTGGCCCTTGCCTCGATCACAATGCTGATGGCGTTGCGGCTGATGCCGGTGGCCGAAACGGTTGCGATCATCTACATCGCGCCGGTTCTGGTGATGCTTGCCGCAGGGACCGTCCTGGGGGAACGGGTCGGCCTGATGGGCTGGATCAGCGCCGCGCTTGGCTTTGCGGGCGTTCTGTTGATCGCCCGGCCGGGAAGCGGGCTCGACCCCGCAGGCGTGGCGCTGGCCTTGGTCAATGCCTGCTTTGCGACCGGCTATATCCTGCTGTCCCGCATCCTTTCGCGGACGGAAAGCACGATGGCGTTGATGTTCCACACCGCTCTGGTCGGTTCCATCGTGTTTGTTGCGGTCGTGCTGATCCTTGGGACCGGCCCGCTGCCCGGGGCGATTGACGCGATGCTTATGCTGGGCCTTGGCGCGCTGGCGACGGCGGGGCACCTCTTGTTCACCTCGGCCTACCGTGAGGCGCCGGCATCCACCCTTGCCCCGGTCAATTACATGCACATTGCCTTTGCCACCGCGCTGGGCTGGCTGGTCTTTCAGCATGTTCCCGATGCGCTTGGCTTCATTGGGATGGCCGTCATCGCTGTGGCAGGACTGCTGGCGGCCTGGCGCGCGACACGGCAAGCCGTCGTGGTATCTGGCGAGCGAACGGAGCAAGCGACGTGACCGGCGAAGAAAAGCCGCTGAAGGGCGTCCTTCTGGTCGTGGCCGCAAGCTTTCTGTTCGCAGTGGCCGACGCGCTGGGCAAGCATCTGGTCATGCTTTACGCAGCCGTCCTGATCCTTGCGGTGCGGTACGCGGCCAATCTGGTGCTGGTAACACTGACCATGTGGCCCCGGCATCGGTCCGCTCTTTGGCACACCAGACGCACTGGTCTTGTCGTCCTGCGCGGTCTTTGTCTGACCCTCTCGTCGGTCACCTTTCTGGCTGCCTTGCAGGCAATGCCGGTCGCCGAGACGGTGGCCATCGTCTACCTGACCCCGGTTCTGGTGGTGTTGGCCGCTGGTCCGTTTCTGGGTGAGGTGGTGCGCCCGCAAGGCTGGATCGGCGCACTTCTGGGGTTTGCCGGAGTGTTGCTGATCGCACGTCCCGGCAGCGGGCTTGAGACCTGGGGGGTTGCGTTGACCCTGATCAGCGCGGTCCTAAGCGCAGGGTATCATCTGTTGACCCGGGCCCTGATGCGCAGCGAGACGACCATGGCGCTGATGTTTCACACCGCGCTTGCGGGGACGGTGGTGTTTGCCTTGATGACGGCGTTCCTCGGGATCGGCACCCCGCCCCTGACGGCCGACGTGGGACTGATGCTGGCCTTGGGCGCGCTGACCAGTCTTGGCCACCTTTGCTTTACCGCCGCCTACCGCGAGGCCCCGGCCTCGACCCTGGCGCCGGTCAACTACATGCATGTGGCCTTTGCCACGGCGCTGGGCTGGCTGGCTTTTGGACAGTTGCCCGACGCGCCGGGCTTTGCCGGCATGGCGGCCATCGCCGCCGCCGGCCTGATTGCCGCCTGGCGACCAGAGCGATAGCCAAGCCACCAGATCTCAATGCGCGAGGAACACCGGGATCGCGGCGTTTTCCAGCATGTCGCGGGTGGCACCGCCAAGGATCGCCTCACGAAAGCGCGAATGTCCGTAGGCCCCCATGACCAAAAGCCCTGCGTCAAAGTCGAGGGCGTGGCGGGCAAGGACCTCGGACACGCGGGGCAGGGTGCGGGCCAGAACCGAAACCTCGGCCCGGATGCCGTGACGCACCAGATACTGGCACAAAAGCCCGCCGGGGTCGGACCGTTCCGGCCCGTGCGTTGGCGGATCAATCACCACGATCTGCACGGTTTCGGCGCGGCGCAGGAACGGCATGGCGCGACGCGTGGCGACCATCGCCTCGCGGCTTTGGTTCCAGGCAAGCAGGATGCGCTTGGGCTCGGCCGATTTCATGCCTGACGGTGGGATCACCAGCACAGGAGCCATGCCTTCAAAAAGGGCGGCTTCGGTAAGGGCCTCATCCTCGACCTGCCGGGACTTGCCATAGGGCAGCGGCAGGATGACAAGGTCCGAATACCGCGCACGGGCTGCGACGACATCGGTCATGGTGCCAAGCTGGGTCACCACCGATTCGACCGACGACCGCAGGGTCGGGGCCTGCGCCCCGATGGCGGCGTTCAACGCGGCTTCGGCGATGCGGGCGTCAGCCTCGGCGCGGTCCATGGCGGCGGCAATCACCACCGCGCCTGAACCGACATAGGAATAGCCGATCTGGGTCCGGTCGACGCCAAGCGCCAGCGCGTCAAGATGCGCGTCCATCGTCTGCGAAATCTGTGCGGCGGCGGTGACGGTCGTCAAAAGCCCTTCGGGCGATGCAGCGACGGTCAGAAGCGATTTGTAGGCCATGGTCACCTCCCTGAATTCCTGGCGCGATGATCCATCGAACAGGACCCTGACGCATTGATCAGGATCATATCTTCCGCTGATCAGTCTTGACCCAGATCAAGGCATGCCGCGTCGCCGGACGGCACAAGCCTCACAGTCGCAAAGTCCGGCATGGCCTCAGAGAATCGTCTGGGGCTGACCGGTCAGACAGGACGAAGGGACGCAAAGAATGTTGGATTATCTCAAACTGGCAGGGCTTGGCATCGTCGCGGTTCTGGCCGCAATCGCCGCCAACTATGCCCGGGACCTGGCTTATCAGGTCAATGCACTAACGGTGATGCTGGCAGCAGGCATCGTCTTTCTGTGGGTGCTGCGGACGGCGGGCGACGCCCGGCCGAACCTGCAGCACGAATATTTCGACGACGTTGTCAGGGCCGGAGCAATCGCCACCGCCTTCTGGGGCATCGTCGGCTTTCTGGTCGGCGTGGTCATCGCAAGCCAACTTGCCTTTCCGCAGCTGAATTTTGAATTCCTGCAAGGATTCGGCAACTTCGGTCGTCTGCGCCCGCTGCACACCAGCGCGGTGATCTTTGCCTTTGGCGGCAACGCGCTGATCATGTCGTCCTTCTACATCGTCCAGCGCACCAGCGCGGCGCGCCTGTTTGGCGGCAGCCTTGGCTGGTTCGTGTTCTGGGGTTGGCAACTGGTCATCGTGCTGGCCGCAACCGGCTATGTGCTGGGGGCCACGCAGGGCAAGGAATATGCCGAACCCGTCTGGTATGTCGACATCCTGATCACGGCGGTCTGGGTCGCGTTCCTGATCGCGTTCATGGGCACCCTTTTCAAGCGCAAGGAACCCCATATCTACGTCGCGAACTGGTTCCTGCTGTCGATGATCCTGACCGTCGCCATGCTGCATCTGGTGAATAACGCGGCGATCCCGGTGTCGATCTTCGGCAGCGCTCAGGTGCAGCTCTATTCCGGTGTGCAGGATGCGATGGTGCAGTGGTGGTATGGCCACAACGCGGTCGGCTTCTTTCTGACGGCGGGCTTCCTGGGCATGATGTACTACTTCGTCCCCAAGCAGGTTGATCGGCCGATCTTCAGCTACAAGCTGTCGATCATCCACTTCTGGGCGCTGATCTTCCTTTATATCTGGGCCGGTCCGCACCACCTGCACTATACCGCGCTGCCTGATTGGGCTTCGACCCTTGGCATGGTGTTCTCGGTCATCCTGTGGATGCCGTCCTGGGGTGGCATGATCAACGGCCTGATGACGCTGTCGGGTGCGTGGGACAAGCTGCGCACCGATCCGATCATTCGGATGATGGTGGTGTCGATCGGCTTTTACGGCATGTCGACCTTTGAAGGCCCGATGATGTCGATCAAGGCCGTCAATAGCCTGTCGCACTACACCGACTGGACCATCGGTCACGTCCATTCCGGCGCCTTGGGCTGGAACGGGATGATTACCTTCGGTGTGCTTTACTACCTCGTGCCGCGCCTGTGGAACCGTGAGCGTCTTTACAGCCTGACGCTGGTCTCCTGGCACTTCTGGTTGGCCACCATCGGGATCGTTCTTTACGCGTCCTCGATGTGGGTCACGGGTATCATGGAAGGCCTGATGTGGCGTGAAGTGGATGCCAACGGCTACCTCGTGAACGCTTTCGCCGACACCGTGGCTGCCAAGTTCCCGATGTATGTGGTCCGCGCCCTTGGCGGTGGCCTCTTCCTGACGGGCGCTTTGATCATGTGCTGGAACCTCTGGATGACCGTTCGTGCGCAGCCCGCAAGGGCCACGCAGCACGCGGCCGTTCCGGCAGAATAAGGAAACGGGAAAATGGGAATTCTTGACAAGCACAAGCTCATCGAACGCAACGCGACGCTGCTGATGGTCCTTAGTCTTCTGGTTGTGACCATCGGCGGGATCGTGCAGATCACACCGCTGTTCTATCTGGAGAACACCATCGAAAAGGTCGATGGGATGCGTCCCTACACACCGCTGGAACTGGCGGGGCGCGAGATCTTTGTCCGCGAGGGTTGCTATGGTTGCCACAGCCAGATGATCCGCCCGATGCGCGACGAGGTCGAACGCTATGGCCACTACAGCCTTGCGGCCGAATCGATGTATGACCATCCGTTCCAGTGGGGGTCCAAACGCACGGGGCCGGATCTGGCCCGGGTGGGTGGGCGCTATTCGGATGAATGGCACGTTGACCACTTTACCTATGCCAAGGGCGTTGTGCCGGAATCGGTGATGCCGCCCTATGGCTTTCTGGCCGATAGGGTGATCGACGGGCACTACATTCAGGATCTGGTTTCCACCCATCAGATGGTCGGCGTTCCCTACAGCGACGAAATGGTCGAAAGCGCGCTGGCCGATTTTACCGCGCAGGCCGATCCGAATGGCGACTATGCGGGGCTCGAAGAACGGTATGGCGAAGACGCTTTCGGCACCCCGGTCAACGTCCGCAACTTTGACGGCCAGCCCGCGCTTACCGAAATGGACGCGCTGATCGCCTTCATGCAAGTCCTGGGCACGATGGTCGACTTTTCGACCTTCACCCCGGTCGCGAACCGGTAAGGGGGCAAAGATGGAGACCTATTCCTTTCTGCGCCACCTCGCCGACAGCTGGTTCCTGCTGGCAATGACCCTAGGCTTCCTTGGCCTGTGCCTCTGGGCCTTCCGGCCCGGCAGCAGGGCCGCACATCAAGATGTCGCAACCTCGATCTTCCGCAATGACGACCATCCTGCGGAAGCCAACCCTGCCAAAAAGGAGGGCTAAGGCCATGTGCGCCAAGCCAGTGAAGAAAGAGCCACGGCAGGTTGAAACGACCGGCCACCAGTGGGACGGCATCGAAGAGCTGAACAACCCCCTGCCGCGCTGGTGGGTCTGGGTGTTCTACGCCACCATCGTCTGGGGGATCGGCTATACTGTGGCCTATCCGGCCTGGCCGCTTCTGACCGAGGCGACTCCCGGACTTCTGGGGGCCAGCACCCGCGCCGACGTGGCGGCCGAGATCGCGGCCGTCGATGCGGCCAACGCCGATATCAAGGCCAAGCTCGTCGCCACCGATCTGAACGCAATTCAGGCCGATGCCGATCTTGCGGCATTTGCCGAACGGGCGGGGGCGGCGGTCTTCCGCACCAACTGCGCCACTTGCCACGGGTCTGGTGCTGCGGGCTTCGAAGGCAAGGGCTATCCGAACCTTCTGGACGACGACTGGCTGTGGGGTGGCACGATGGAGGATATCCATCTGACCATCACCCACGGCATCCGCAACACCACCGACCCTGACGCCCGCTACTCGCAGATGCCAGCTTTCGGCACCGACGGGACCCTTGACGAGGTCCAGGTTGCCCAGGTTGCCGAACATGTTCTGGCCCTGTCCGGTCAAGAGCATGACGCAACGGTAGCAGCGGCGGGTGCTACACTCTTTGTGGACACCGGTTGCAACGGTTGCCACATGGACGACGGCACCGGCGACCGCATGCTGGGTGCCCCGAACCTGACCGATGCGATCTGGCTTTACGGCGGTTCGCGTGAGGCGATCATTCAGACGGTCACCTTCGCCCGGTTCGGCGTCATGCCCGACTGGAGCAAACGCCTCACCGAAGACGAGATCCGCGCCGTGGCCTTCTATGTCCACGGTCGCGGCGGTGGCGAGTGAGTGTTAACGAGTGCCAGTTTAGAAAACTGGGGGCCTTCGGGCCCCCTTTTTTACAGGCCCGATCTGCAATCTAGCGTGCGTCAGGTTTCCGCCGCTTTGGCCGGCCTGTCCTGTCGCGCCACGACCACGACGCCTGTCGCCGCGATGATCACCATGCCGATGGCGGTGCGCAGGCTCATCGTCTCGCCGAACAGCAGCGCGCCGAACAGGGCGGCCCAGGCGATTTGAGAATACTGGGTGGGGGCCACCACAATCGGTGGCGCGGCGCGGTAGGCGGCAATCATCACCAGCGCCCCGGCAAAGCCCGCCAGCATCAGGCAGGCAATCAGGCCAAGGTCGCTTGCAGGCATCGGCACATACCGTCCCGGCAAAAGCGCCAGTGCCGCCGCCGTCTGCCCGATCAAAGGGTATATCATGATTGCCACCCGGCTTTCGACGCCGCCGGTCTTGCGGATGATCAGGTAATGCACCGCCGCACAAACCGCCCCAATGATCGCCGCAAGATGCCCGATCCCAAGGGCAGCCCCCTCCGGGTCAAGCGCTACATAGACCCCGACAAGCCCGATCGCGACCGCAATCCCGGCTACGGGATCGACACGCTCGCCCAAGATCGGCCAGCCCAGCAGCGAGATCATCAGCGGCATGGTGAAAAAGATCGCATAGGCCTGCGCCAGCGGCAGCACGGTGAAAACATAGGTCACCAGCAACCCGTTGACGATCAAAGCCGCCGTCCGCAGCGCCATCAGGCCCGGATGCACCGGCCGAAGCCGCCCACCCTCGACCAGCCACAAAAGCCCGACCAGCGGAAAGGTAAAGACCCCGGCGAATGCCATGATCTGCACCGAACTGTAACCGCCGCCCAGAAACTTGATCGTCGCATCGGCAAAGGTAAAGAGGCCAAAGCCCAGCAAGCCAAGCAGCGTGCCTTTCAGGGTCGAAGACATCGGCAGGCTCCCGGGCTGGAATGGACCCCGGCGAACCGGGGTCAGATCAAAGGCTTGCGTCCAGCGCGGCCACAACGGCGTCGCCCATCTGGCTGGTCGTGACCGAAGTACCGCCCTCAGGCCCCATCAGATCGGCGGTGCGGACGCCGTCAGCCAGCACCTTTTCAACCGCCTTTTCGATGCGCGTCGCCTCATCCCCAAGGTCAAAGCTGTAGCGCAGCGCCATGGCAAACGACAGGATGCAGGCGATCGGGTTGGCCTTGCCGGTGCCCGCGATGTCCGGGGCCGAACCGTGGACGGGCTCATACAGCGCCTTCGGGCGGCCATTGGCCATCGGGCTGCCAAGGCTGGCCGAGGGCAGCATGCCAAGGCTGCCGGTCAACATCGCGGCCATGTCAGACAGAAGGTCGCCGAACAGGTTGTCGGTCACGATCACGTCGAACTGCTTGGGCCAGCGGCAAAGCTGCATGGCACCCGCGTCGGCATACATATGGGTCAGCGCGACATCGGGATATTCGCGGTCATGCACTTCCTGAACGACCTCACGCCACAGGATGCCCGATTCCATCACATTGGCCTTCTCCATCGAGCAGACCTTGTTGCCGCGTTTCCGCGCCAGTTCGAACGCCGACCGCGCCACACGGGCGATCTCGGATTCGGTGTAACGCTGGGTGTTGATCCCGACCCGCTCGTTGCCTTCCTTGAAGATGCCGCGCGGCTCGCCGAAATAGACGCCGCTGGTCAGTTCGCGGACGATGACGATGTCCAGACCGGCGACGACCTCTTTCTTCAAGCTGGAGAAATCGGCCAGCGCGTCAAAGCACTGCGCCGGGCGCAGGTTGGAAAACAGGTCCATCTCCTTGCGCAGGCGCAAAAGGCCCCGCTCGGGTTTCACGCTGAAGTCCAGCTTGTCGTATTTCGGGCCGCCCACCGCGCCCAAAAGCACCGCGTCCACCGCCTGAGCCTTGGCCATCGTGTCGTCATGCAAGGGCGTGCCGTGCTTGTCATAGGCGCAGCCGCCCACAAGATCTTCGCTGACGTCGAAATGAACGCCACGCTTGGCCCCCATCCAGCCGATGATCTTTTTCACTTCGGCCATGACTTCGGGGCCGATACCGTCACCGGCAAGAATAAGAAGGGAAGGATTGGCCATGGTCCGGGCTCCGCGATTAAGGGTCGCGGCGGGGCTAGCCGATGGGGGCGGCGGGGTCAAGGTGGCGGCCGGGTCGGATCGTCTTCATCACCGCCCGGCGCTGCCCCATTCCAGCCAGGCACGTTCTGCAGGCGTCAGCACCGCGTTGATAGCCGCGTCATAGGCGGCCAAGTCATCCGCGGTCAGCACGCCCTCCCATTTGTTCGAGCTTGCACTGGCAAAGAACCCGGAATCGGACTTCCAGTGTCCCTGACCGGCCGACGGGGTGAAACGGGTGGCATTGGCCTTCATGCTGGCAAAGGTCGCGGCCTTTGCAATGGCCGCCATCAGCGGCGGCGGGTGGGTGATGCCGACATGCGCCGCCACTTTTGCCACCGCCCCGGTCAGATCGCGGCCCATGTCGGCATAGTGCATGCGGATCAGGTTCTCGCGCGGTTCGCGCGCCAGCGTGCAGCGGTAGTGGTCAAGCAGCGGCAGGAAACCCATGCTGTCGGTCGCTTCCGCCAGAAAGGCGCGGAAGCTGTCCGAAGGGTCTTCGGCTACCTCGCCGGTGCCGCGCTTGGCCGCCATGTTCGCCCGGTGGCTGCGCGAGGAGAAATGCATGTCGATCGGGTGGCGATAGACCGTGATGTAGCGCAGGTTCGGCCAATACGGGATGGCGTCGAATGGCGAGTGCGTCTTGACCTGACGGCGGTGGGTCTGTGCCGCCAGCCGTGCCATCACATCTTCAACCGGGCGGATGTTGACGTCGATCCAGGGGCTTTTCATCGAGGTCTGGGCGTCCACCTCGGCATCGCCCGCAATCAGCATGGCAAGGATGCCCTGCATCCAGGTGGTGCCCGACTTGGGCGGGGTGGAAACGACGATATCGCCGTCGCGCGGTGTGAAAAAGGCCCAGCGGCTGCTGTCGGTGACGGCATCGGTGAAGGTGCGAAGGGCAGGCTCGGCCGGTGTGGGCATGGTGGGTCCTGACCGTTGCGTGATTCTCTCTGAAGTCTGATACGCCGCGCTGCCTGGCGCAAGCGTCAGGGCTGCGGCGTGGGGCACCACGATCGCGCCGGGCCGCTCCTCGTTCGACTTCGTCTCCTCGTCAGAGAGCCTGCGAGGAGTGACGAAGTCACTGGCGGGCGGTTCAGGGCAGATCGATTTCGACCCAGACCGGAAAGTGACGCGACGCCGCTGTCAGATCCGGCAAAAGCGGGTCTGACGCCGGGGGCCAAAGGACGCCCGAGCCAAGTACGGTCAGGTCTTTTGATGGCAGCACATAGTCCAGCCGCAGGCCGCCCAGATCGTCATAGATCACCGTATCCAGCGCCGGATCGCCTGCGTGGTCCGGCTCAACCCGGCTATGGGTGCCGCGCGGGGCCGGGTCCTGCAGGGCCGGGGCGGACAGCAGGGCGTTGATCCCCGCAGGCAGGCCGTCGCTGTCCAGTGGATCAAGATTGGCGTCGCCCAGCAGGACGAACGGCCCGTCGGGTGGCGGCATCGGCAAGGCACCTTCAAGGAACTGACGCCAGAACGCCGCCTCATCATGGTTGCGCTTGCCGTTGCGATCCTCCGGCCCGTCAAAGACCGGAGGTGTGGCGTGCCATGCCAAGAGATGCAGGGGACCGGCCTTGGTCAGCACCGCAACGTCCCAAAAACCGGTGCTGGCAAGGCGCTGGATGTCCAGCAGGCCGGGATCGGTGCCATCGGGGATCAGCGCGCCCGGCAAGTCTCGCCACAGGAAATCGGAGAAATCGCGGGCCTGGCCTTCGTCAATCGGCAAACGTGACAGAACCGCCATCCCGGCATTGCCCGAAAAAAGCCCAAAGCCTTGGGCGTCGCGCGGGTCGCCGATTCTGCCGTTCTGATCGACGTCAAACCCGGTCTGCGTTCCACTGTTCGGGCGCAGGGCAAATTGGTGCGGATAAGGGGACCCCGCCCTTGTCAGCCTTTCGGCCAAGAGGCCAAGCGCCACACCGCCATGATCGAAATCCACCGCCGTCAACAGGATGACATCGGCGTCCAGCGCCACCAGCCCCCGGACAATGGCGGCAATCTGGGCATCTTCGTCGCGCTTCAGGTCCCGGACCAGCAGGCCCGGACCAGTGCGGTCAAGGCCGACATTCCAGGTGGCGATGCGCAAGGTCTCGGCAGGTGCGGCATTGGAAATTGCCCAGAAAGGCAGGACCGCGACGGCGGCTTTCGCGAACCGGATCAGCGCCCGGCCTCGTCTTCAAAGTCATCAACGGCTTCACCGGCATCCGAGGCGATCTTGCGCGCCCGCTTGACGCGGATCATGTCGGCCACCCGCGCCATCGCAACGCCGCGCATCAACAGGCTGGCTGGAAGAAACGCCCAGGCCGCCGCTGTCCAGATAAGCGGCTGAGGTGAGGTCACGGCAGCCGCAGGCAGGCCCGAGGTGGCGGCGGCGATCAGGGCAGGCACGACAAAGGGCAGCAAAAAGCCGATGCCAAGGTTGACCCTGGCATCCCGCTCCAACCGGTCAACGACATCGCCGCCCGCCGTCGGCTCGAAGGTCGGCAGGTTTACCCAGACGTTGAACGCGTTCTTGGTCGAGGGCCAGCCGGCCAGCTTCAGCAC
>CAIXBE010000407.1 GCA_903917595.1 uncultured Rhodobacterales bacterium | reverse complement strand
TGAGCACCATCGCCTTTACCGCCTGTTTCGCGGTCTGGACGATCTTTTCCATCATCGGCGTCGCCATCAAGGGCGAGCTGGGCCTGAACGACACCCAGTTCGGCCTGCTGGTGGCCACGCCGATCCTGACAGGGTCACTGACCCGCATCTTCCTCGGCGTCTGGACCGAGAAATTTGGGGGTCGGCTGGTGTTTTCAGCGCAGATGATCCTTGCGGCTTTGGCTACATGGGCCCTGACCTTCGCGGACACTTACATCATGTATCTGGTCGCTGCGCTGGGTGTCGGCTTAGCTGGCGGGTCCTTCATTATCGGCGTGGCCTATGTCAGCCGCTGGTACGACGCTGGCCATCAGGGCACGGCCTTGGGTATCTTCGGGGCCGGCAACGTCGGTGCTGCGGTAACCAAGTTCGTGGCGCCCTTTGTTATGGTCGCCTATGGCTGGCAGGGTGTGGCGAATGTCTGGGCGGCGGCCCTTGCGCTGATGGGCGTGATCTTCTTCGTCTTCGCCAAGGACGACCCTGCGCTGGTGGAACGTCGCCGGACCGGGGCCAAGGCCCCTGGCTTTGCGCAACAGTTCGCACCGCTGAAGAACCTGCAGGTCTGGCGCTTCTCGCTGTATTACTTCTTTGTCTTCGGGGCCTTCGTGGCGCTGGCGCTTTGGCTGCCCCATTACCTGATCGACGTCTACGGCGTTGACGTCCGCACGGCGGGCATGGCGGCGGCCTCCTTCAGCCTGTCGGCCAGCCTGTTTCGCGCCTATGGCGGGGTTCTGTCCGACAAGTTCGGCGCGCGGTCGGTCATGTACTGGACCTTCGGCTTTTCCATGCTGTTTTTGTTCATGCTGTCTTATCCGCCCACCGACTATGTCATCCAGGGCAAGGAAGGCCCGATCGCCTTTTCGACCAGCATGGGCCTGTGGCCCTTCATCGCCACGCTGTTCGGGCTGGGCTTCTTCATGAGCCTTGGCAAGGCAGCGGTCTTCAAGCACATCCCCGTTTACTACCCGAACCATGTGGGTTCTGTCGGGGGCCTTGTCGGCATGATCGGCGGGCTTGGCGGCTTTGTCCTGCCCATCGCCTTTGGCGCGCTTCTGGACCTGACCGGCGTCTATACCTCGTGCTTTGCGCTTTTGTTCGCGCTGGTCGCGATGGCACTGGGCTGGATGCACCTGTCGATCCGCGCAATGGAACGCGCGGCGCATGGCGAGGCGCTGGACGCCCTGCCGCAACTGCCTGAAATGCAGGCGATCCACCACCCCGAGCGCACCGCAATGCCCCGGGTGCTGGCGGACTGGCACCCCGAGGAGCCGGAGTTCTGGGCCGACAAGGGCCGTGCCGTTGCCCGCCGCAACCTGTGGCTGTCGATCCCGGCGCTGCTTCTGGCCTTTTCCGTCTGGATGGTCTGGTCGATGGTGGTGGCCAAGCTGCCGCTGATCGGTTTTGCCTTCACGCCCGAGCAATTGTTCTGGCTGGCCGCATTGCCTGCGCTGTCGGGTGCCACGCTGCGTATCTTTTACGGCTTCATGGTGCCGATCTTTGGCGGCAGGCTTTGGACGACGCTGTCCACCGCGTCCCTGATGCTGCCCGCCATCGGCATCGGCTATGCCGTGCAGAACCCGGAAACCCCCTACTTCATCTTCCTGGTGCTGGCGCTGCTGTGCGGTCTTGGCGGGGCGAACTTTGCCTCTTCCATGGCCAACATCGGCTACTTCTTTCCCAAGGCGGAAAAGGGCAATGCACTGGCCCTGAACGCCGGTCTTGGCAACCTTGGCGTCAGCGTCATGCAGTTTCTGGTGCCGATTGTCATCACCGTTGGCGTCTTCGGAGCGATTGGAGGTGCGCCGCAGTCCCTGACCGACGGCGGTCAGCTTTGGATGCAGAACGGGGGCTTCATCTGGGTGCCGTTCATCCTGATCTCGACCGTGGCGGCATGGCTGGGGATGAACGACATCGCCGATGCTCGGGCCAGCTTTGCCCAGCAATCGGTGATCTTCGGGCGCACCCATAACTGGCTGATGTGTGTCCTTTACATCGGCACCTTCGGCAGCTTCATCGGCTATTCGGCGGGCTTTCCCTTGCTGTCCAAGATTGCCTTCCCGGATGTGAACGCGCTGCAATATGTCTTCCTTGGACCCTTGGTCGGCGCGCTGTCCCGCGCTGGCACAGGCTGGGTTTCCGACCGGTTCGGTGGCGGACGGGTCACGCTCTGGGTGTTCCTGGGCATGATCGCCTCGGTGCTGGCGGTGATCTTCTCGCTGCAGTCGGGGTCGTTTGCCGGGTTCTTCGCCGGGTTCATGGCGCTGTTCTTCTTTACCGGGGTCGGCAATGCATCGACCTTCCAGATGATCCCGGTGATCATGGGCCGCGAAGTGCCGCGCCTCATGCCACAACTGACCGGCATCGACCGTGCCCGCCAGATCGCGATGGAATCCAGCGGCATCGTCGCTTTTACCAGCGCCATCGGGGCTTATGGCGGGTTCTTCATCCCGAAAGCCTACGGATCATCCATCGCCATGACCGGAAGCCCGATCGGCGCGCTGTGGCTGTTCCTGGCCTTCTACGTGATCTGCCTTGTCCTGACCTGGACCGTCTACACGCGTCCCGGCGGGCTGCTTCATGACATCGAGCGCGGCCGCGCCAGCGCCGCCGCACACCCTGCAGAATAACGAAAGGACGCTCAAGTGAGCCACCTTCTTGACAGATTGAACTTCTTCCAGAGCAAAGAGCTCGAGCAATTCTCGGACGGCTGGGGCCAGACCACACGCGAAAACCGGGATTGGGAAGACGTCTACAGAAACCGCTGGCGGCACGACAAGATCGTCCGCTCGACCCACGGGGTGAACTGCACCGGGTCCTGTTCGTGGAAAATCTACGTCAAGTCCGGCATCGTGACGTGGGAGACGCAGCAGACCGACTATCCCCGCACCCGCGCGGGCCTGCCTAACCACGAACCGCGCGGCTGTGCGCGCGGCGCGTCCTACAGCTGGTATCTTTACTCTGCCAACCGGGTGAAGAACCCGCTGATCCGGGGTGCCCTAATGCGGGCTTGGCGCAAGATGCGGCCCACGATGACGCCGGTGGCTGCCTGGGCCGCGATCCAGAACGACCCGGCCCTGCGCGCGAGCTATACCAAGACACGCGGCAAGGGCGGTTTCGTGCGCGCCTCCTGGGACGAGGCGACCGAGATCATCGCGGCGGCCAACTCCTACACCGCCAAGACCTGGGGCCCCGACCGGGTGTTCGGCTTCTCACCGATTCCGGCGATGTCGATGGTCAGCTATGCCGCCGGTTCGCGTTATCTGTCGCTTCTCGGCGGCACCTGCATGTCGTTTTACGACTGGTACTGCGATCTGCCGCCCGCGTCGCCCCAGACATGGGGCGAGCAGACTGACGTGCCGGAATCGGCCGATTGGTACAACGCGGGCTTCCTGATGCTGTGGGGGTCGAACGTGCCGCAGACGCGCACGCCCGACGC
>CAIXBE010000406.1 GCA_903917595.1 uncultured Rhodobacterales bacterium | reverse complement strand
GGCGGGTCGGTCGCGAACAGGATCGCCCGCTCGCCATTCATCAGGCGGCGCACATCAGCCGCGCTGGTGCTGTCACCGCAGAGAAGGCGATGGTCGCCGAGGATCCAGAGATCTCCGGTGCGCGACGCCGGGTTGCGCGGCGGTTCAGGGATGGTCAACGGCGGCACTGAGCCCCCGGCGCCACCTTCTTCACCGTCCCCCTCCGGCACGAAGGCCAAGATCTTGTCCAATTCGCCATCGGAGAAACCGACATGAGAAATGTCATAGTCGTCGGCGAGCAGGTCCTGCAGTTCTGCCGAAAGCCGCGCCTCGTCCCACTCAGCCCAATTGGCGGATTGGTTGGCAAGCAACCGGAACGCCCGGATCTGGGTTTCCGACAACTCGTCCGCCAGGACCACCGGCACAGTTGAAAGGCCCAGCAGCCTTGCTGCCTTGAGCCGGAGATGCCCATCGACAACCAGCCCGTCACTGCGCGCGACAATCGGAATGCGGAAGCCGAATTCCACGATGGCCTGCGCCATCCGGTCAACAACGTCATCGTTCTTGCGCGGGTTGCGGTCGTATTCGATCAACCGGCCGATGGGCCAGTCTTCAAGCTGCAGCGCGGTGTTGAGCATCTGATTTCAGGGCCTTGAGCTTGTGCAGGGCTACGGTCCGCATGGCATGGATGCTGCAGAACAGAACCAGTTTGGTGACCGGGATCGGCGGTGCCGCCGCCTCGACGTCGTGAAAAACCGCCTCGACCCGCTTGTGGCAGGCGCGGCAGAGCGGGATGAGGTTGCTCTGCGAATTGTCCCGCGTGAGGCGGAACGGAATGATGTGGTGCACCTGCAGGTGCTTTCGCCCGCCGCAGCAGGCGCAGAACGGTGTCAATCGCAGCGACTCACGTCGAACGGTGGTCCAGCATGATCCGCGGCCGCGAATGCGGGGCGTGCGGCAGAGGTGACGCTCGTAGCAGGGTCGCGAACAGAAGCGTCCGCTGGAATTGCACTTGCCCGACAGGATCGACCGCGCGATGCGAAACGCTTTGCTGCAAGTCGCGCAGGTCCGCTCAGTCGATTTGGCGGCGGCCCGGCATCCCCGGCTGCAGAACTTCTGGCGGCTGCTCGGTGGTGCCGCAAATTCGATCCGGCAGTGCTGGCACGTTTCCCGGTTCCGCCCTGCCGATTTCTGGTCGCGCCCCAGTTCCATCGTCGAACGGGTCGCGCAGCGTTTGCATCTCGGCGAGGGGTTGTCGGCTCTGACCTCATCGACCTTGCCGCAATCCGGGCAAGTGCGCAGGCGCGTCGCCCGGTTTCTCGCCACCGAAAGCCGATCCGATGCCGGGACCATCGCTGGCGCGTTGATCGCATCGGGCGCGAGGGTCATGCGGGTTCCTGTCGGCCATTTGCAGCATGGGCCAGGTGGATACCCCTGGCTTCTGGACTCCGGGGTCCAGACTGGACTCCACGCGGGGTCCAGCGGCCACCAGGGGTGTCCAGCTTCAAGGTTTTGAATTTGCAGTGTTTCAGGCGGGTTCGGGGGGCCGTGGCTTCCGGGTGGCTTCCCAAAAATCCGGCCCTGTCGCTAGCGATGTGCCGCGCTTCGCCCGCCAGCATACGTTTTCAGCCGGAAAGGAACCGTACAATCAATGGGTTAGAAGTTTTTTCTCGTGTCATCCGGTTACCGTTTTCACAAGAAAAACAGTCTCCATCAATGGTTTGGAGACTGTTTTTATGGATTATCGGTAGGCATTTGGCCTTCGCAAACCCGTGCTGTCGAACTCGCACAACCACCTGCACACCCATCGCTGGACCCCGGGCCGGAGTCCGGGATCCATTGGGCATCCACCTCAAAGAGAATGGGGAGAGCCGTCTTCCGACGCACTCTCCCCATCATGCCTTTCAGGTAGCATGGATTTGTTGCATGTGTCGAACACAAAAGTGTTGCAACACTTTCGGCGAGGCCAGTAGCATTGACGACGTGGCGGCGTTTATCGAAGGGCGTAGCGGCATATCAAGGCGCGCGGAAAACCACGGTGATCGACAACTTGATTTGTTCGATCCATCGCCTCCTTGCTGGGGCGAGCCGTCGGCCGCGCCTTGCGAGTACATGATGCCAACGGACATGACGGACGCGCAATTGCTCGAGCGTTTTTCGAACGCGTCCGTTGGCAATGTGAGAGCCTTTGGGGAGGAACTGCGCCTGCGACGGCCGGCGGGTTGGCAGGACGCGGCCATAAAACTCTGGGATCGTTTCCGTGGCTTCGGTCATACTCAACCGATGGTGGAACAACAGGTCGTGCTGAGCCTTGCGAAGAGCGTCGATGACCACCGGTTTGTTCGAGACTTGCTCGCTGCTGGCCCTATTGGCGAATGCATTGAGCCAGACCTGCTGCGCGCGGCGGCGGTGTGCCGGGTTGCACTGCCAAAATCGATTGTAGAGCGTGGATTGGCGGCGCGCGTTGCGGATGTGCGCCGTGCTGCAGTGCAGCTTGCTATTGCTTCGGATGTTCCCAGTGAGACGTTGTTGCCATACCTGAGCGACCCAGCCCGAATAGTGAGGCGGGAGGCCGCTATCGCGCTTGCGAATGCTGGCCAGCGAGTTGCCATATCGTCCTTACTGCTGGAAATGCGAATACAGCCCAGTCGCGCTGGTCTTGAGGCCCTCGGTTTCGTTGCTAACGAAGATATCATGATCGGCCTTGGACAGATCGCCCGGCAGCATCCGGACTGGTGTCCCATCGTGCTAGAGGTTTTGGAAAGTATCGGCCACCCAACGGCGGAAATAGTCGCCGCCGGCCTGGTGGGGTAACCAGTTCGGCAGCGAATTGCTCATCACGGCGCGGCATTCAGCCGTGCCGCGATCTTGGTCAGTGCCAATTGCCAGCGTCTCCACGCTGTGCTGCGATCGACGCCCAACTCGTAGGTGATCTGCTTCCAGGGCACACGGGCGGCGCGGGACCAGATCAGCCGCCGTTCCGCCTCGTCGATCCAAAGCACCCAGTCCGAGGTCTGCTCCAGCCTGGTGATGGCCGCAGCCGATGGCCAGACCCGCATGGGCTCGGGTTCCATCCTGGCTATCTCGCGTTGTGTCCGTCTGATTTCCGGCCAGGCGTTGAAGAACCCCTGCGCCCGGACGGGGGGCAGCTTGCGCAGGGTGCGGAACGCCTCCTCGAAATGATCGGCCACGCCCTCGGCAGTCCATATGCGGTCAGCCATTCCGGGCCTCCTTTCCCATCGGGCGTCGCCCGTAAAGCTTCTCGCCAAGCTGACGGACCAGTTCGCGTTCTGGCCACGTCAGCCGCTGATCATCGGCCGACACCGCCAGCACGCCCTGTTCGTGCCAGCCCTCGCGCTTGACCTGCTCAGGATCGCGGCGCTGGCCGCCGTAGCCGTGGGGATGCCACCTCATTGCTGTACCTCCACAAAGAGGGCATCTTGCAGCATTGAAATCGCGATCTGCCTGTCGACGTCATCGGGGTCGTGCCTGAGTAGATACACAACCAACTCGGTCGCGGTGACCGGATTGTCGCGAAGGAGGCCAACGGCCGTATTGCAATTGTTGCACAGCAACTGTCGGACCCGATCGGTCATGTGGTCATGGTCTACGACCAGCACTCCGTGGGGTTCGTCAGGGAGTGACCTGCAAATAGCGCAGCGACCTTTTTGGGATACGCGCATCCGGTCGAAGTCTACGCCCGAAAGTCCGTAGTTTCGCGCCAAGTTATGACGACGATGTTTTTCGCTCGGTTCGAAGTGCCGCCGATATGCCGGGTTGCAAGCGCGCGAACAATATGACCCGCCGCCCCGAGCAATATTCTTGACCTTGGTCCTGAATGCCCGGCCGCATCCGCCACAGGCCACATTGACCTCGGCGCGCTTTGCTCCGATTGCTAGGGCGACCTTACTCTTAGCAATTTCCTTCGTGCGCGGATTGCAAATTGCAGAGCAGTAGCGCCCGCCTTCCGGGCGGCGTGTGGTTTGGTACTGAACCGTGAAGCCAGAACCGCAGGTTTCGCAGACACGGTCCACCAGAGAATGCCATTTGTCAGCCATCGATGCCTCCGTTCGTCGAAACTGCCCAATGAAGGATAGCCAAGGCGTCGGCCTCGTCGGAGGTGGCAGGTGCAAAACCTCTGGCGATCATGGCCGCGACGACTTCGTCCTTGCTGGCGTTGCCTTTGCCGCAGACGCATCTTTTCCACGTCCCGACCGGGACACCCTCGTAAGGCACGCCCCGCAGTTCGGCCCAAGCGGTCAG
>CAIXBE010000405.1 GCA_903917595.1 uncultured Rhodobacterales bacterium | reverse complement strand
GCAGCAGCGGCTTCGGCAGCGGCAGCTTCAGCGGCGGCAGCTTCAGCGGCGGCAGCTTCGGCAGCAGCGGCATCGGTTTCTGCGGTTGTGGCGTCGGTCGCCGCAGCAGCAGCTTCAGCAGCAGCAGCAGCTTCAGCAGCAGCAGCAGCGGCGGCAGCTTCTGCGGCGGCGGCTTCGGCAGCAGCAGCTTCTGCGGCGGCGGCTTCGACAGCAGCAGCAGCGGCAGCGGCTTCTGCAGCGGCGGCAGCTTCAGCTGCAGCGGCTTCTTGTGCCGGCTTGTAGCTGAACTGGTAGTAGCCGCCGCCTGCAAGCAGGACGACGATCGCACCGATGATTACGTTTCTGTTCATGTCAACTTCTCCTATGACCGGAGTCTGGACCCGGATGCCGCCCATATGGCAGCAATTATCCCGGTTGAAAAGCCTGCTGGCGGGCCTGAAGGTCGGCCAGGACCGCAATAATACGGCTTTTGAGCTCTGAACCCTGATTGCCCGGGTTGCAGGCGACACGCAGCGGGGCTAGATTGCCCGCGCTTTGCATGACAGCTTTCATGCAAGGCCCTGCACCATCACCCAGCAACAACCAAAGGACGATCACCATAGCCCGCCGCCCCCACAATGCCCCGCCGCAGCGCGAAACCGGCCCCAGGATCAACGACCGCATCCGTTCGCCGGAAATCCGTCTGATCGGCGCGGAAGGCGAAAACATCGGGGTCGTCACCCCGGCCCGCGCCATGCAGCTGGCCGAGGAGGCCGGGCTTGATCTGGTCGAAATCTCGCCGACCGCCGAACCGCCGGTCTGCAAGATCATGGACTTCGGCAAGTTCAAATACGAGACCCAGAAGCGCGAGGCCGATGCCCGCAAGAAGCAGAAGGTCATCGAAATCAAGGAAATCAAGTTCCGTCCGGGAACTGATACCAATGATTACGATGTCAAGATGCGGTCGGTCTTCAAGTTTCTGGATGAAGGCGACAAGGTCAAGATCACGCTGCGGTTTCGGGGTCGCGAAATGGCACACCAGAACCTTGGGCTTGAGCTTTTGCGCCGGGTCGAGGCTGACGTGGCCGAAGTTGGCAAGATCGAAAGCTTCCCCCGGCTGGAAGGCCGCCAGATGGTGATGATGATCGGGCCGAAATAACCGACCAGTCGAACCTGTGATTTTCGGGGGCCTTCGCGGCCCCCGTTTTCATTTCTGGTTCCGGCAGTAGATAATGTCGGCAAGGATCGAAGCCGCGATTTCGCCCGGGCTTTCTGCGCCGATCTGCAGCCCTACCGGGCCATGTATCCGGGCCAGCGTCGTCTCGGTCTGCCCAAGCGCCCGCAGTCGCTGCCTTCGCATATCCTGGGTCCGGGATGAGCCAAGACAGCCGATATAGAAGGCCCGTGTCGCCAAAGCCGCGACCAATGCGGGTTCGTCCAGCTTGGCGTCATGGGTCAGGATCACAACGGCGGTTCTTGCATCCGGCGCAAGGCTATTCAGCGCACTGTCGGGCCAGTCGCCCAGAATGACCTCACCCGGGAACCGCGCGGCGCTGGCAAAGGCCGGGCGCGGGTCGATCAAC
This sequence comes from uncultured Rhodobacterales bacterium, assembly GCA_903917595.1. Taxonomy (GTDB): domain Bacteria; phylum Pseudomonadota; class Alphaproteobacteria; order Rhodobacterales; family Rhodobacteraceae; genus Tabrizicola; species Tabrizicola rara. The sequence continues at coordinate 6,200 of CAIXBE010000405.1, read as the reverse complement.
ACGCCGTCAAAGCCGCAAAGCCTCGCCATGGCCAGCAGCGGCTGGGCGATGGGAACCGCGCCGACCAGGATCAGCCTGGGCGGCGGCACGTGAACGGCGACAAACTTGTCGCTGTTCTCCAGCCCGGACCGGCCAGCATCCAGCCTTGCATCGATGCTTGCGTCCTGCCCCGGCCCGACCAGCGCGTGGTGCGCATCAACCAGACTGGTCACCAGCGCCAAAGGCCGCCCCGCCGCGCGGGCGGCGACCAGAGCGGCCAGCATCGCCTCGGTCAAGGCCCCCTCGCCGACCGGATCGACCAGAATACGGACCTGCCCGCCGCAGGACAGGCCCGCCGCAAAGGCGTCTTCATCCGCGATGCCGAAGTCCAGAACCCGCAAGCGCCCGTCGGCCATCGCAGCCAGTGCCTCGGCCACCACCGCGCCCTCGACGCAGCCGCCCGAGACAGACCCCACGATCTCTCCTGCGCCACTGATCGCCATCTGGCTGCCAACCGGACAGGGCGAGGCGCCCCAGCTCCGGATCACCGTGGCAAGTGCCGCCCCCATGCCGCCCCGGTGCCAAGCCAGGGCGGTTTCGGGGCAAAGCTCGTGTGGCGGTCGGTTCATTGACGGCTCCTTGACTGCCACTATGCTGATTGTCAGACAAGCTGCCAGCATATGCAAAAATGCCGCGGGCGAACCCGCGGCATTTGTTATCATCCGTAAAGGATCACGCGACCGTGGTCACTCGACGACGGAGGTGCTCATCAGCGGCGTGATCACCTTGACCTCGACCCGGCGGTTCAGCGGCTCATCGTCCTGAGTATCGATCAGGAGTTCGGTTTCGCCATAGCCCTGCACGATCATGTTTTCCGGCGGAATGTCGAAGTATTCCGTCAGCGCCAGTGCCACCGATTCCGCGCGCCGGTCCGACAGCGCCAGATTCAGCGCCGCCTTGCCGGTGGCATCGGTGTGACCCATGATCAGGAAGACCTCGGCCGGGTTCACCTCCAGAAGGTCCAGCATGACCTGCCCCAGATCGGCCAGGGCGCGCGCTTCCTCGGCCTTGATCGCCGCCGAACCGCTGGCGAAAGTCACCGGCTCGACATCAATCGTCGCCGCCAAAGCCCGCACTTCCGGAATTTCGCGGATCTGGCGAAGCGAGAATTTGCGCCCGGCCTTGTCAGCCTCCAAAGCCGCCAACTCGCGTTTCAGCGCCGCATCGTCATCCTTGGTCGAGATCACGATCTTCTTCTTCGGCTTCGGCAGCGACCGGACGATCACCACCTCTTCCTGCGCCAGATCGTCGATCAGAATGACCTCGCGGCCCAGATCGTCATAGGTCGCACGGCGTAGCACCCGGCCGGTCGCATCGCGGATGGTCACGACCTGCGTGCCGTCGTCGCGGGAGACGATGGTCCGAGTAGACCCGTCGCGGAAGGTTTCGGTCTGCACGGTCGAGCCCGGGGTGCGGATGATGGTGTCGTCATCCTTCAGCACCTGATAGGTGCCATCGGGACGCAGCACGATGATCCGGTCGCCGGTGTTCGACACCACGCGCCGCTCTTCTTCCTTGCGGTCGTTGTTCGACTTGATGATCGCACCCACCACCAGCGCACCAAGCACGACCAGACCGGCCTTTTCCAGGTCCGACAGCTTGTTCTTTTTGCCTTTTGACAGTTCGACCGGTGCCGCTGCGAATTCCTCGTCGGAACTGCGCACATCATCGGCGTTGATGACTTCGGTCACGTCGGCGATCAGGCTGGCGGGATCGGGGGTATAGACTTTGGGCAAGCTGCCATCCGCTGCCGGAGCAACGATGGTTTCCGCCGCGCCCAGCGCCTCGGGGTTGATCACGGTCGGGTCGATGGTCAAAAGCTGCGACAGGCTTTCGACTTCGGCGTCCGAGACTTCCGGCACGTCCACCGGATCGACCAGTTCGGTCAGGTCCGGTTCGGCAACCTTCAGATTGGCCGCCGGGTCGATGAACTCGCCGATCTCCGAGATCGCAAGTTCTTCTTCGGCTTCGGCCACGGCCTTGGCCGCGACGTCCGCGTCGATGATCTCACCGGTGGCCGCGTCGATCACACCATCGGGGATCAGCACGCCGTCCAGACCATCGACCGGAGTAACGGTTTCGGGATCAACCGGGTCGGTCCCGGCAGAAACGAGCGCTTCGGCGTCTGCAGCGGCCTGCGCTGCATCGGCTTCGGCTTGGGCTGCATCGGCTTCGGCTTGAGCAGCTGCGTCAGCTGCGGCTTGGGCTGCTGCATCGGCATCGGCTTGGGCTGCTGCATCGGCTTCGGCCTGTGCCGCTGCATCCGCTGCGGCCTGAGCGGCGTCCGCCTCGGCCTGTGCTGCGTCGATAGCGGCCTGAGCCATGTCCGCCTCGGCTTGTGCTGCGGCGTTCGCGGCGTCCAGTTCGGCTTGCGCCGCTGCATCCGCTACTGCCTGAGCGGCAAGAGCTGCGGCGGCTTCTTCTTCGGCCAGTGCCGCAGCTGCGGCGGCGGCTTCGGCGTCACCGGCTGCGGCTGCTTCGGCTGCGGCCTGAGCGGCGGCGTCGGCTGCCGCCTGAGCTGCATCCGCCTCGGCCTGGGCTGCGGCCTGTTCGGCGGCAAGGGCTTCGGCCATGGCTGCGGCGTCAGCGGCGGCTTGTTCAGCTGCTTCCTGCTCGGCAAGTCGCGCCTTTGCTTCGTCGTCCATCCGCATTTGCTCTGCAGCCGCTTCATCCGCTGCTGCCTGATCTGCTGCTGCCTGATCTGCTGCTGCTTGATCCGCCGCTGCTTGATCCGTTGCTGCCTGGTCTGCCGCCGCCTGATCCGCTGCTGCCTGGTCCGCCGCCGCCTGATCCGCTGCTGCCTGGTCCGCCGCGGCTTGATCCGCCGCTGCCTGATCCGCTGCTGCCTGATCTGCTGCTGCTTGATCCGCCGCCGCCTGATCCGCCGCTGCCTGATCTGCTGCTGCTTGATCCGCCGCTGCTTGATCCGCCGCCGCCTGATCTGCTGCTGCTTGATCCGCCGCTGCTTGATCCGCCGCCGCCTGATCCGCTGCTGCCTGCTCGGCTGCCATGGCCTCGGCCATTGCGGCGGCTTCGGCCTCTGCGGCGGCTATTGCGTCGGCTTCGGCCTGTGCGATGGCCGCAGCTTCAGCTTCGGCTGCCTGGTAGGCCGCGATGATGCCATCTATGTCGCAGCCTGCGTCGGCGGTCGGCATGCACAACACAGTTCCGTCCGGAGCGATCACCGACCCGTCATCGGCCAGCGATTGGGCATAAACCGGAAAGGTGCCAATCGGGCTAAGCGCCACCGACAGCGCCGTGGTGGAAATCAGAAGCTTTCTCATCGCAGTTCCTTATCTTAAGCGCGGTGGGTCGTCCGGGTCGAATCGATCCAGACCATGCCCGTCACCATAAACCTACCTAAGCTTTCCCAACCCTGATATGCGATAGCACCGACTTGCCATGCGATAGCAGATGTGACTGCCCGAGCGCGGGCGGATTCCTGCTGATGCAAGGCCGCTCAGGTCGCTGCCACCTCTCCCTGCAGCCACGACCGGAACGACACCAGCGGCGCACGGGTTGGCGCGTCTTTCGGCCAGACCAACCAATAGCTGCCAAGTGCAGCCACCGGGCCGCCATGCACTGGCACCAGCCGCCCCTCGGCCAACTCGCGCCCGATCAGGAATGTCGGGATCAGCGCCGCCCCCAGCCCATGAATGGCTGCTTGCGCCAAAGTCGCGAACTGGTCGAACAACATGCCCGCGGGACGCGGCCCCGCAACCCCGTGATGCGAAAGCCACCGGCCCCAGTCCCCCGTGCGGCTTTCCAGTTGCAACAGCGGCAGGTCCAGCACGCCCGCCGCCCTGGCCAGTGGTTCTGGCACCAAGGCAAGCGAGGCGACCGCCAGCACCTCCTCATCCATCAGCTTCAGATAGTCGACTCCCGGCCAGTCCTGCCGACCATAGTGGATCGCCGCGTCAAAGGCGGTCCCGGCAAAGTCGAAGGGGCGCAATCGGGTAGACAGGTTCACCGTCACCTCCGGATGCCCCTGCGCAAACCGGGACAGCCGGGGGGCCAGCCAGTGCATGCCAAAGGCCGGCAGGATCGCAAGGTTCAGACTGCCCCCGGTCGGATTGGCCCGCAAGGTCAGCGACGCCCCGGCCAGAAGGTTCAGCGCCTTGCGCACCTCGGCCACATAGTCGGTTGCCGCCGGGGTCAGGTGCAGCCGCTGACGCTCGCGCCGGATCAGGGGGACGCCCAGTTGCGCCTCCAGCGCCTGCAAGGCCCGGCTAATCGCGCCTTGGGTCAGTGACAATTCGTCAGCCGCAGCCGAGGCGGTGCCCAACCGGTCCACCGCCTCCAGCGCCATCAGGGCCGGGATCGGTGGCAGATACCTGCGCGGCAACATCATGCGTTTTCCTCATGAACCCCTGCAGCAGTTTCGATAGCGCGCCCGCCCGCATCGTGCAATCCTTGGCGCAACAGATGGAGATTTACATGCCCGCCACCCAGCCGAAACTGAAAGCGAAAGACGCCCCCGATCTGGGCCGGTTCAACTGGGAAGACGCGCTGCGTCTGGATGACCAGTTGACCGAAGAAGAACGGATGCTGCGCGACGCCGCCCGGTCCTATGCGGAAGGTAAGCTGCAGCCCCGCGTCATCGCCGCCTATCGCGAGGAAACCACCGACCCCGAAATCTTCCGCGAGATGGGCGCGATGGGCCTTCTGGGCCTTACCATCCCGGAAGAATACGGCGGCCTTGGCGCATCCTATGTCGCCTACGGCCTGGTTGCGCGCGAGGTGGAGCGGGTCGACAGCGGCTACCGCAGCATGATGTCGGTGCAGTCGTCCTTGGTGATGTATCCGATTTATGCCTACGGCACCGAGGCCCAGCGCCAGAAATATCTGCCGAAACTGGCAACCGGTGAATGGATCGGCTGTTTCGGTCTGACGGAACCCGATGCAGGATCGGACCCCGCCGGCATGAAGACCGTCGCAAAGAAGACCGCCAACGGCTACGTGCTGAACGGCGCCAAGATGTGGATTTCCAACGCCCCCATCGCCGATGTCTTCGTGGTCTGGGCCAAATCCGAAGCACATGGCAACAAGATCAAGGGTTTTGTGCTGGACAAGGGCACCAAGGGACTGACCGCCCCCAGAGTCGGCGGCAAGCTCTCGCTCCGCGCCTCGATCACCGGCGAGATCGTTTTGCAGGATGTCGAGGTTGGCGACGACGCGCTTTTGCCCTTTGTGGAAGGCCTGAAGGGTCCCTTCGGCTGTCTGAACCGCGCGCGCTATGGCATCAGTTGGGGCGTGCTTGGTGCCGCAGAATTCTGCATGGCCGCAGCGCGTCAATACGGCCTTGACCGCAAGCAATTCGGCAAGCCGATCGCCGGAACCCAGCTATACCAGCTTAAGCTGGCCAATATGCTGACCGAAATCAGCCTTGGCCTGCAGGCCTCCTTGCGCGTCGGTCGCCTTTTGGACGAGGCGAACGCCGCCCCCGAGATGATCAGCCTCATCAAGCGCAACAACTGCGGCAAGGCGCTGGACGCCGCCCGCTGGGCGCGCGACATGCATGGTGGCAACGGCATCCAGGAAGACTTCCAGATCATGCGCCACATGGTCAATCTGGAGACTGTCAACACCTATGAGGGCACGCACGACATCCACGCGCTGATCCTTGGCCGCGCGATCACCGGGCTGCAGGCGTTCTTCTGAACCGGCCGAAATAGAGCGTAACCGCAGATTGCTTGCGGTTGCGCCCATAGATCCCCAAAGTTGTTCGTGTCGATGAATTCGGGAAATTCCCCCATCTTTATCGCCAGTTGGCCCACCTGACGGCCCCCGAAAGCTTGTGCGCGGCACCAGAATGGCCCAATTATAGCCATCGGTGAGTGTGTGAATTTAAATGTGGGGTGTGTGTGAGGACGGGACTGGCAATGGAGATTCCGGACGAAAGTCAGGACTGGCAACAACCCATGCTTGACATCGCCAAGGGTGATGGCGACTTCCTGCCGCTTGGGGATCGGCATTGGGCGTTCTTTGCAGAACACCGCCCCAAATTGCTTGTCACATTCGAGGATGCCGCGGCGCTGCGTACCAGCGACGACAAACTGCCCGAGCATTTTCAACTCGCCAAGTCGCGCGGCTGGTCGCTGCTGACGATCCTGGCCGACGGTGAGACCTGGTGGCGAGACCCCAGTGTCTATGATTACTTT
>CAIXBE010000404.1 GCA_903917595.1 uncultured Rhodobacterales bacterium | reverse complement strand
TCCGGTGCTGATCGGGGCCGATGCCCATTCCGCCCCGCTGGCCGGGCTGCGCTATGCCGGGCTGGGGATCGGGCGGGCGGTCAGGGTCGCAACGGATGATCAGGGGCGCATCCGCATCGACGCGCTGCAGGCGGCGCTGGCGGCTTGCACTGCTCCGCCGCTGGTGATCCTGCAGGCGGGCCAGATCAACACCGGCGCGTTTGATCCCTTTGCCGAGGCCATTCCCCTGATCCACGCCAAGGGCGGCTGGGTGCATGTCGACGGGGCCTTCGGCCTTTGGGTCCATGCGGTGCCGGAACTGCGCCATCGGCTTGCCGGTGTGGGCGGGGCCGACAGTTGGGCGGTCGATCTGCACAAATGGCTGAACGCCCCCTATGACGCGGGCCTGTGCATTGTCCGCGACCGGGCCGCATTGGTGGGTGCGATGACCGCGCGGGGGGCCTATTTGCCCGAACTTGGCGCGACATGGGAACCGAGCGAGTCCACCCTTGAACTCAGCCGCCGCGCGCGCGGGGTGCCCAGCTATGCCATCCTGCGCCATCTTGGCGCGTCCGGGGTGCGGGCAATGATCGCGCGGCATTGCGCGCTGGCCGAGTATCTGGCGGCGAAACTGACGGGCCTGGACGGGATCACGGTCCTGAACGATGTGGTGTCGAACCAGGTGGCGATTGCCTGCCGGGATGATGCGCAGACCGTGGCGGTGCTGGACCGGGTGCAGGCGCGCGGCAAGGTCTATCCCAGCCATGGCGAATGGCGCGGGCAGAAGATCATCCGCGCCTCGATCATCAATCATGCCACCGACCAGGCCGACATTGACCTTCTGGCCGATGAGATCCTGACCGCCTGCCGCGAGATCGGCTAGGCCCTGTCCGGGACTTTACAGATGTTCACGTTTGGTTCATGAATGGTGGATGGACGACCTGACCCGCCCCGTTGACGATCTGTTGCCGCCCTTTCCCGGGCAGCGGTTGCAGCGCGGTGTCTGCCGGGGCCTGCGGGCGCTGGACTTCGTCTGCATCGAAGAACTAGTGCCCGCGCCGGGCTTGCGGGTCGACGTGATGGCCCTGGGTCCGCGCGGCGAGGTCTGGGTGGTCGAATGCAAGTCGGGCCGCAGCGACTTTGTCAGCGATCGCAAGTGGCAGGGCTATCTTGACTGGTGCGACCGGTTCTTCTGGGCGGTGGATACCGATTTTCCGGTCGATCTTCTGCCGGAAGGCACCGGCCTGATCCTGGCCGACGCCTGGGATGCCGAGGTGGTGCGCATGGCACCCCAAACGCCACTTTCTGGCGCACGGCGCAAGGTGGTGCTGCGGACCTTTGCGCGGACGGCGGCGGGGCGGCTGCACAGCCTGCGTGATCCGGGTTATTCAGGATAGGGCCAAATCTTTTCGAAAAGATTTGGCAATTCCTATCAAGGAATTTGGCTCCCGACGCTTAGCGCTTTTTCGAACCCGCCTGCATCGCCCGAGCGGCTTCGGCTGCGGCGCGCAGTTCTTCGGCGATCTCGTCGGCCTCTTCGGGGTCAAAATCCAGTGGCAGTTCGATCCCGCCTTCGGCTTCGACGAAAATCCGTACCATACCGGCATCGGTCGGACCGATCTGCAGGTTGGCGGCGATGTCGCTGGGTTTGTTGATGCCCATGGGGTCTCTCCTTAGGTCGACTGGCCAACGCGGCGCCGATCACGATGGGGTCTCGTATGGCGCAACTGGCCTGTCAAGGCCGGGCTAAACGCGCATCGATGACCGAAAAGTCATCGAAGGTGTGAAAAAAGCGGCGACTCAAGAAAGATATTCTCCCTATCAAATCAATTTCTTGCTGGCGGCAGGTGTTCCAACCACAATATTTAGCTTGACTGGGCGGATTTTCGCCTATGACACTATGTCGCGGGAGGCCACGAAAATCGGCCCCCGCAACTCAAACTTGGGACAGGAAGGTTAGAACATGATCGACGAAGTAAAGAAGTGGGTCGGCGCCATCACGGAAATCGGCATTGCGCTTCTGGCGCTTGCCATCGTGGCGTCGCTGTTGTTTGGGGCTCAGAACATGATGGGCCTTGGCAACGTGGCGGGTAACATCATCGCCCTGGTGAAGTCGTTCGGGGACGCCGGCCTTGCAGGTCTGTTGTCGCTGTTCATCGTCGCATCGATCGTGACGCGTCGCAGCTGATAAAATTTCCGCCCCCGGTAATGAAGGAATGATGATGGACGGACTGATGCAATTCGTGTCGAAGGTGAAGGGCTGGCTCGCCCAGATCACTGAGGCGGGTTATGTCCTGCTGTCCTTCATTGTTCTGCTTTACATATTGCTGGGGGCGGAGTCCGGCAGCTTTGTCATCAGTGTGATGGCAAACCTGCTTCTTCTGATCGAGGCCGTAACACCGCAGGTTCTTGTTGCGGTGGCCATCGTCGTTGCCCTGATCTACCTTGTGCGGCGAAAGGCCTGAACCGGGCCCGCATTTTTCGGTTGACCCTGACTTTCGAACTCCGTAATCGGACGCCAGCCGCATGTCGGTTGTGCAGCTTTAGCTCAGCTGGTTAGAGCGCTAGATTGTGGATCTAGAGGTCCCCCGTTCGAGCCGGGGAAGCTGTACCATTCCCCCCACCCCGGCCCGCGCAGGTCAGAACCGATGCTCGAAGTCGAGCGTCAGGCTTTGCTGGGTATTTCCGTCAAAGCTTTCCGCGCCCACCAGAACATTGATCTGGGTCAGCCCGTCAGGCGAGGCATGGCTCAGGCCGACGCTGCCAGCGGCGTTGCAGTCGCGGGTTGCGTCGACCTTCTGGCAGAACAGCGTCGGCGCAAGGGTCAGCAACGTTACATCGCTGCCGGGGACCAGCGGGATGCGGATCTCGGATCGCAGCGCCAGATTGGCCAGCGTCACCTTGCCTGCATCCAGCGACAGGGTGCTGTCAGTGATGCCATAGGCATGGCCGGTAAAGCCGACCTCGCCGATGTCCATCCGGCCCCAGACGGCGGACAGTTCCGGCGCAAGGCTGAAGCCCTGGAATTCGACCAGACCCGAAAGGCTGGCCCCGGCAATGGCGCTGGCGGTGTCGTAGTCGCCCTCCACCGTCAGGATGCCGTCGGTCAGGTCGATCTGGTGGCGGCCAAGGCCAAGGGCGACGAAGCCGTCGGCGGTCAGGCTTTGCCCGAGGTCGGAAACGATATAGGCCCCGGCGTTCAGACCATAGCCTTGCCGTTCACCGGTAAAGCTGTCGCTGATCTGCGACTGGCCAACCTCGGCCCCAAGGTAATAGCCCAGCATGGTGCGGTCCGAGAGCATCCGCTCCCACGCGACATTGGCGCGGAAGGTGGCGGTGGTGGAGCCGTCCTCGTCCCGGAGCAGGTCGAAGTCGCCAAAGACCAGCCGCCGGGTTGCGCCATCGGCGCTGCCGGTCTGCCCGTAGAAGGTGCCGCTGGTCGAGAGGGTCAGGCCGTTCGCCTCGATCCCGCCGGTCACGTCAAAGGGCACATTGGCGCTGCGCTCGGCCTCGCCTGCGGCCATCGCTTGCGAGGCGCGGAACCGGTCGCGGGCGGACCTGACGTGGTTCTGGTTGAAGTCGATGGCACTGGAAAGCATCCGGCGGGCGTCGTCGCGGATGATGCGGCGGATCTCGTCCTTCTTGGCCTCGAATTCGCTGGCGGCGGACCCGGCCTGGATCTCGAAGGTGTTGGAGGCCACGTTGCCATTGCCCGCAGCATCGTCCGCCATGTTGGCGGCGAGTGAGACTTGGACCAGACTGCCCAAATCGGGGGCGATGTCGACGGTATAGGTGTCACCGCTGCCCGCGAGTGAGCTTGCCACGACTGTGCCGCCGGTGACGGAGATGTCGTCCTCGGCCAGCCCGGTGATGGGTTCCGAGAACGTCAGGGTGACGGTGAAATTCCCGATGACAATGTCTGTGGGGCCGGTGATTTCAACTGTCGGGCGGACGGTTTCGATGACCATGGCCTTGTTGGCGCCAAGCGACCCTACGGCACCGGGGTTTGGTAGGGTGGTGGCCGCCACCGTTGCGCTGCCGTTGCGGATTTCCAGCCCGTTCAGTTCAAGCGCGCCGGTCGAGGCATAGTCGAGGTCTGCGCTTTCGTCCCCGTCAGCGACGGTATATTCAAAGCGCAGCTTCGAGGTGCCGCTGCCGGACACATAGGTGGCCACCCGGTCGGTCGCGCCGGTTTCAAGCCGCAGTTCCAGCGGGCCAGCCGAGCCCGGATCGAAGACAGAGACCGGTTGGTTGAAAACCACGTCGATGCTGATCACTTTGCCGATCCCGTAGCTGCCGTTCGGGTCGGGCGAGGTGACATTGGTCGCAAGCGGCGTGCCCAATGTTCCCCATTGCGGCCGCCAGTCGGGGTCGTTGGTCCAAGCGCTGGCGGATGCATCAAAAAACCCGGGTTTCACTGGGATCTGCGCCACATTCCAGTTGGACAGGTCCTGATTGAACGCAGAGGCAGAATAGAACATGTTGTTCATGCTGGCCACATTGGATGTATCCCAGCCGCCGATTTCCTGGTTGAACACGTACGCATAGGCGAACATGGCGCTCATGTCGGTCACGCTGGACGTATCCCAGCCGCCGATGTCCTGATTGAACGCTTCCGCGTCGTAGAACATGCTGTTCATATCGGTCACGCTGGACGTGTCCCAATAGCCGATGTCATCGTTGAAGGAAGTTTTAAGCTCGAACAGGCTCACCATGTTGGTCACCTGGCCGGTGAAGATCCGGTTCGGGCCATCGGCAAAGGTATAGTCGACGGCCGCGACAGTGAACTTGTAGCCGTTGGCAACCCCGGTCAGCATCTCGGCCCGGTCCTTGACGATGTACATGCCGTCACATCCGGTCCAGCCAGCCTGACCCACGGTCTGTGCGTTCGCAGGATCATAACATTGCGCTGCCGTTGCGGCCTCTGCGGTGTCGGGGGTCAGGAGCAGGGCGATCAGGATGGCCGGTAGCGCCCGAAGCCCGTGCCGGAAAGTCCGGAGGACGGGCAGGCGCGGCGGATAATTCATTTGCATTCTATTACCTTGATCCATGAAGATCCGCGACCGTAGCAGGCGGCCCGG
>CAIXBE010000403.1 GCA_903917595.1 uncultured Rhodobacterales bacterium | reverse complement strand
TGGGTGGCCGCCTTAGAGAGAGAGAACAACCCTATCGCAGGTTTTCAGCGCGCTAGGTTGTGCACACTTTCAGGTATTTCCTGCACGGTGTCCGCGTCGACAGTCTAAAGTTCCCTTCGACATTCTGACCGCAAAGTTCCTACGTCGAGCAACGGGGGATTTTCCGGAAGTTTGATCAAGTGGCCGGTAGAGAGATGTACGGGCTTTGCGGGATTTCGGCCCCCAACAAGGTAACGATCTGCGCGATCTTGCGATTTTGCGCCCTTGCCTGCAGCATCACAACCACATTCGGCATCGGTAAAAGCAGTTTTCTGCCAAGCACCGACACGTCGGTGTTTCCCATCACGTTTTGCGGAAGTAAAGCAATCCCCCGTCCGGCGCGCAGCAGGGCCAGCGCCAGCACGGGATCGTTGACACGCCAGCCAAGGCCCGGGTCGGGCGCGGGAAGGGAGTGGGCCGCGAACCATTCCGTCCAGCCGGGCAGCGATCCGTATCCCGGACCCCAATCCATATGGATGAAACTTTCGGGTGGCAGGAGGCGCGGCTCGGTAGTGCCGGGCAGGCCCAGCGGCAGCATCTGATCGACCCCCAGCGCCATCACCCGGTGGTCGGGGTAAAGATGGCCGCCGTAGGTTACCCGCAGGTCCGCCGCGCCTTTGATCAGCGATACCGGATCATCGGCAAGCCTGATCTCGAGCGCGCCGTCATGACCGGCCAGCCGCGCCGCAACCCAAGGCCCCAGCATCGGCAGCACCGAGATGACCAGCCGCCCGCGCGCCTGATCGACTGGCCCAACCGCCTCGGCCAGATCCTTGAAGGCGCTGGCAAGCCGGGGATAGATCGCGCGGCCGGCATCCGTCAGGAGGATGCGGTTGCCTTGCCGCAGGAACAGGCGGCGGCCAAGTTCGGCCTCCAGCGATTTGACCTGTAGGCTGACTGCTGCCGGGGTAACGCCCAACTCACTGGCGGCCAGTGAAAAACTGCCGCGCCTCGCCGCGGTCTCAAAGGCGCGGATGGCGGTAAGGGACGGAAGCGGGCGCATGCGGTGCCTATAGGATAACTTGTGGTCACCAACAATTTTCCTTGTTGTGTTGGCGGTCCGTCAAGCCAATTCTTGCCCCAGCAATCCGGAGACTGACATGCACCACATCCTTGACCTTGACCGCTACCCGCTGGACCGCCCCGACAGCGCGGAATTCGCCGCCCTTGTTGCCAAGGCGCAGGCCGAATTGGCCGCCGATGGCATGTTCAACCTGCCGGGCTTTCTTCGCGCCGATGTTGCGGCCAAGGCCGTTGACGCATTGGCACCGCGCTTTGCAGGCGAAAGCTTTACCCATGCGCGGCGTCACAACATCTATTTCCGCAAAAGCATCCCGGAATTGCCCGCCGATCATCCAGCGCTGGTCGAGGTTGAGACGATCAACCGGACCCTCTGCGGCGATCAGGTCGGCGGCGTGCTTGAGGCGCTGTATGACTGGCCCCCGTTCGCACGCTTTCTGGCGGCAACCATGGGAAAGGCGGCGCTTTACACCATGGACGACCCGCTGGCCCGGGTGAACGCGATGAACTATGCCGAAGGGCAGGGGTTGAACTGGCACTTTGACCGGTCAGAATTCACCACGACGCTGCTACTTCAGGCCCCGACAGCCGGGGGCGCGTTCGAATACCGCACCGATCTGCGCAGCGAAGCGGAGCCGAACTATGACGGCGTGGCGCGGCTTTTGCGCGGGCAGGACCCGGCATTGCAAAGCATCACGCTGGCCCCCGGCACGCTGAACGTCTTTCGCGGCAAGAACACCGCGCATCGCGTGACGCCGGTTCAGGGCGACAAGGATCGGATCATCGCCGTGTTTTCTTACTACGAACGGCCCGGAGTGCGCTTTACCGCCGAAGAACAGATGGGTTTTTACGGTCGCGTCGCCTGACATTGCGCCGGGCCCAGTCAAAAAAGCCCCGCCGTGACATCACGGCGGGGCAGGTGTCCCCAGGTTATCCCGGGGACAGGCGTGTTCCGGAATTCAATGCGTGGTGGTGCCGTCGGCCTCCATCTCGGCGCGGATCTGCTGGCGAAGGATGTCGATTGGCACCATCTTGCCGTCGCGCTTGAAGTGCCAGTAGGTCCAGCCGTTGCAGCTGGGTGCGCCTTCCAGCGCGGCCCCGACCTGATGGATCGAGCCCTTCACCTCATGGCCGATCAGCGTGCCATCGGCGCGGACCTTGGCCTTGTAGCGATTGCCAAGGCTGAACAGCTCCTCGCCCGGGCGCAGCATGCCGCGTTCGACGACCTGCCCAAAGGGCACGCGCGGTTCGGCGCGTTTCGAGCCGGTGATTTCCAGAGCGCTGGCGTCAAACCGGCGGACCCGGTCGATCCGCGCCTGTGCGGCCTTGCGATAAGCCTCTTCGCGTTCGATGCCGATGAAGTCGCGGCCCAGCATCTTGGCGACAGCGCCTGTCGTTCCGGTGCCGAAGAACGGGTCCAGCACTACATCGCCGGGGTTGGTGGTCGCGACGATGACGCGGTGCAGAAGTGCTTCGGGCTTTTGGGTCGGGTGGGCCTTGTCGCCGTTGTCATCCTTCAGCCGCTCATGCCCGGTGCAAAGCGGGATCACCCAATCCGACCGCATCTGGATACCGTCGTTCAGCGCCTTCAGTGCTTCGTAGTTGAAGGTGTATTTTGCGCCTTCATTGCGGGAGGCCCAGATCAGCGTCTCATGCGCATTGGTCAGCCGCTTGCCCTTGAAGTTCGGCATCGGGTTCGACTTGCGCCACACAACGTCATTCAACAGCCAGTAGCCTTGGTTCTGCAGTTCCGACCCCAGACGAAAGACGTTGTGATAACTGCCGATCACCCAGATCGCCCCGTTCGGCTTTAACAGCCGTTTGGCGGCGGTCAGCCAGGCCTTGGTAAAGCTGTCATAGGCGGCAAAGCTGGAGAACTGGTCCCAATGGTCGTCGACCGCATCGACGCGTGAATTGTCCGGCCGCAAAAGCTCACCCTTAAGCTGCAGATTGTAGGGCGGGTCCGCAAAAATCAGGTCGATCGAGCCGGCCGGAAGGGCGTTCATCGCCTCGATGCAGTCACCCGCAAGGATCTGGTTCAGCGGAAGCGCTGCTTCCACCGTTTTCATTTTAATTGTCATTCTTTGCCTCTGCCGCCGACATCTTGGTGTGTCGGTCTATGGCTGAATCATGAGTCACAGATGATTCGCCGTCAAATTCTTTATTGAATCAAGACCTTATAGAATTCTCTTGATACAATATGTTGTGGACGGGTTTGAACGAACGCCTATGCACAGGGGTGACACCAAGATTCAGCAGGGCCTCAAGGTGCTCTTTGGTCGGGTAACCGGCGTTCCGGTCCCAGCCATAACCGGGGTAGTGTTGCGCCAAATCCACCATGATCCGGTCGCGGGTGACCTTGGCCACGATGGATGCCGCCGCGATGGACAGGCATTTCGCGTCGCCCTTGACGATTGCAGTCGCCGGAAGGGTCAGACCGCGCGGGATCAGATTGCCGTCAATCAGCGCGTGATCGGCACTCAGGCCGGCAATCGCCCGCTCCATCGCCAGATGGCTGGCGCGCAGGATGTTGAGGGTGTCGATTTCCTCGACCGTTGCATGGGCGATGCTGACGTCGGCCACGGCCATGATCTCGGCAAACAGCGATTCACGGCGGGCGGCGGTCAGGACCTTTGAATCGCGCAGACCTTGGGGGATGCGGGCAGGGTCCAACCGCACCGCGCAGGCAGTCACCGGTCCGGCCAAGGGACCGCGACCGACCTCATCCACCCCGACGACAAAACGCGCGCCGTGGGACATCACGGCGGTCTCGTAGGTAAAGTCGGGGACGATGGCAGCCATGATCCGGACCTATCCCGGAACAGGGCAATGAAAAAGGGGTGGGAGCTGCTCACCCTCCCACCCCCAGACAAAAGCGGAGGCAACGGCCGCCCCGCTTTGCCCGGGCCGCGTTAGCGGTCCGAGACCTTGAACCCCGCATCCCGCAGGCATTGTGCGGAATAGACGCGGTCGCGTTTACCGAAGATCGACGCCCCGTTTGCACAGCCGCGCGGCAGGGTATGGGTGAACCCTTCGGCCCGCAGGCAGCTTTCCGGGTAAAGTGTGACGGACCGTTCCACCCCGTCGATCGAAATCGCACAGACCGAGGGAACACGGGGATGCTTGACCGGCAATGGCACGGGCAGGGGTTTGGGCTTGTCATGCAGCTCGTTCGCGATGGCACCAATCACCACCGCCGCAATCAGCGCCTTGGCAAGGTCGTCCTTCTTGTCGGCCTTGGCCGGAATTGCCGTGGCCAGGATCAATGCCAGCACGGCGGCTCCGCCGGTGAGGATCGTGGCAAGGCCGCGCGCGGATAGGGGGCTGGCACCCTGTCCTTGTGCAGACAGGCGGGTGGTTCTGGGCTTGAGGATGATTGACATGCTTGCCTCCTTTTCGGGTCCGGCTGACCATTTCGGCCTGTTGCCCGTGGCATTGCAGACCAGATGTTCAAGCCTCACCCGCTGGCCACCAGGTAAGCAATATCGCGGCCCCGCTAGGCGATAGCGCTGCGGGAAAGGGCGGTTGATATGCGATAACACAGGGCGAAATCCGCGAGTGATATTGAATATCACCGCACGCGGGCGCATTCTTTGCCGGTAATCGAGCAGCCGCTCTGCAGGAGTCGGAAAAATGAAAAGACTGATCCAAGCCGCAGCAATGGCGCTGGTCCTTGCCGGACCTGCCGCCGCAGAATGCTATGCCGACTACAAGGCAAAGCGTGACGAACCGTTGAAGCTGCATTACGGTGTGGCGCAGGTGTCGGACGGCAACTGCTCGCCCGGCGCGGCCGAAGGCGAATTGGCGCCCAGGCTGGCAAGTGACGGCTGGACGCTTCTGAACGTTCTGTCCACATTCGGACCGGAAGGTCTTGAGGAAAGGAAAGCGAGTGCCGGAGCCTACTTCCTCCGTTACTGACAGTTTGAAGGCAGGCAACCGCGTTGTTGCCTTCGGTATCGCGGCCATCGTTGTCATTCTTCTGGGCGCGGCGCTGTTTCTGTTCCTGAACCTGCCGGACGCGAATGCGTTCAACGCCCGTGTTGAGCGCATTTTCGTCGAAAACAACGATCTGACGTCGGATGCCCAGATCAAGCTTTTGGAGATTCTGGCGCAGTCCGGCACCTCGTTTTCCGAGGTGTTGACCAGCTACCGGTCGGTGATCTTTGTGCTGTTGGTGTTTTCCACCGCGCTTTTGATCGCAGCACTGGTGTTTCTGGTGATGATCATCGCCCTGAACCGCCGAATCTCGGCGATCCAGCGGTCAGGCATCCAGGTCGCCAGCCTGATGATCAGCCGCGAATCGCGGGCGGTCTATATCAACGATCTGGAATTCCAGCTGACCGAGGCGGCACTGGAAACCTTGTCGGTGCTGGCCGAAGCGCGGATGGATGACGAGGTTCTGACCGGCGTTCAGATCGAATCGGTGATCTCGGGCCGGGCCGAGGCGGATTGTGACGAGGCCGCCGGGGCCACCCGCGTCAAACGCCTGCGCGACACGCTGGGCAACCAGTTGGTCAGCGAACTTCTGGTGAAGACCATCGCCCGGCGCGGCTATGTGCTGGCGGTGGGTAAGGAAACGATCCGGATGATCTGACCTTGGATGGCTGAGTGACCGGAATTGTCACTGGCCGGGCCGCGGAATTCGCCCCACCATGCCGGGAAAACGACTGGAGCTATCATGTCTCTTCGTGGCGCACTGATCATGCTTGCCCTGCTGACGTCCCAGCCAGTTCAAGCGGGACTTCTAGGGCTGGAACCGACCGATGAGGTCTTCCCGTCCGAGCTTTTCAGCGGGGTCACCGATCGGTTGGTATTGCCCGGCCTTCCTGCGCAGGTCTGCCGGGACGAAGCACCGGTCACCCGGGCGCTGCTGGTCGGGGTGGCGGAAAGCGTGCCGGATTTCCTGCTGAAGGGCCCGCAGAACGATGTTGAAATCCTGCGCAACGCACTGATCGCCAAAGGGGCAAAGGCCGAAAACCTGACGGTCCATAAAGACCCCGAAGCAACGCGCCCGGCGTTCGAGGCGGCCTTTGTCGAGCTGCTGTCCGCGGCGAACTGCGGCGATAGCGTCATCTTGCAGTTCACCGGCCATTCCATCGCCAACGACCCGCGCGGGCCCTGGTTCCTGATGCACCCGACCAAGACTGGCAGGACTGACCTGCTCTCGGCGGATGCCATCGCGGCGGGTGTCGCGGCGCTGCGCGACCGTGGGGCGAATGTCAGTGTCATTCTGGATGTAATGTATGCCGAAACCTACGCCATCGGAGACCGCCAGCCCGACGGGACCCTGCGCTATCAGCTAAGCGGGTCCGACGACGCACGGGCCCCGCGCGCTTTGGGACCGCTGACGGGCGATCTAAGCGTTTTCTATGCGGCAGATGATGCAGGAGAGGCCGGGGAAAAGCGCCTTCCCCGGGGGGGTGATGACCGCACGACCTATGGGATTTTTTCCTTCTATCTTGCAGCCGCATTGATGGAGGTTGATCTTTCGACCCCTGCCGCGCTGATGCGTAGCCTGCGGGACAACAAAGCGCTGGCAACGGACCGGGGCAGCTTTGGGGCGAACGACTTTGTGTTTACCACCACCAACCCCGACCTGCGCATCGTGGCGGAACAGGGCGGCGGAAAGGATGCGCCGAAGTCCGGGTCAACCGACGAGGTCATCCGTATCCTGTCGCCCGAACCCACCCGCAGCGCTGCACCGCTGGACACCCAAAGCATCGTGCTGGAAGGTCGGGTCGAATCGGGTGCGCGCACGCTAATCGTGCTGGTGAACGGGCAAGAAGCCGAGTTCGACCCCGACGGCTTCTTTCGGTTTCCGCTGGACCTGCAGGCGGGGGTGAACGCGATCAAGGTGCTGGCGCTGACCGAAACCAACCGCCCGATAACAGCCGATCTGGAACTTTACTATGAAGGCGACATGCAGGCGCTTTTGGGCACTGGCAAGCGCTACGCACTTCTGATCGCAAATGAAGATTACCCCAAAGAAGCTGGTCTGGCCGACCTGAAAACCCCGCTGGGCGATGCCGAGGCTTTGGAGGCGGTGCTGACTGCCGACTTCGGATATACCACCAGCGCCACCAGTGGCGATGGCCAGAAGCTGGACCTGTTCCTGAAGAACCCGACCCGGCTTGAAGTGGAGACTGCGCTATATGAACTGGGCCGGATTGCTGGCGAGAAAGATTCGGTGCTGATCTTTTACGCTGGTCATGGGGTCTATGAGGAAGCCACCGGCAAGGCCTATTGGCTGCACGCTGACGCCGCGATGGGCCGCCCGTTCAGCTGGCTGTCCGCCGACGCGATCAGCGACGCAATCCTGCGGATCAATGCGGGCAGTCTCTTGGTGATTTCCGATAGTTGTTACTCCGGGGCGCTTTTGCGCGGGGGTGACTTGGCCGGGCTTGAAGGCCGGATCGACGACAAGGACCGGCTTTTGCAGTTGCAACGCACGGCTGCGAAACGCAGCAGGATCCTGCTGACGTCGGGCGGGAATGAGCCTGTGCTGGATGGTGGAGGCAGTGGGCATTCGGTCTTTGCCGCGGCCTTGCTGACCGGCTTGCGCGAAATGGACCAAGAGGCCTTTACGACGGCCGAGCTGTACGCCGATTACCTGTTGCCGTTGGTTGTCGGCAAGGCGGCGCAGGAACCGCAATTCCGCCCGGTCGAAAGATCGGGTCATGAAGGTGGCGATGTGGTCTGGGTGCGCCAACCGGAGTGATGGTCGCGCAAGGTTCAGTCGTTGGTTGACTGGATGTTTGTGGTGAGCCGGACAGGATTCGAACCTGTGACCCGCTGATTAAAAGTCAGCTGCTCTACCAACTGAGCTACCGGCCCCACGAGGCGCGTGATTAGGCATGCGCGCCCGTAGGGTCAAGGGCAAAAACGTAGCGCTCTGGCAAAACAGGTCCGCTGGGCGTATATGCCGGGGAATGAAGGACAACGCAGACCCGATCGGCCTGCCGTTCATGAAAATGCACGGCGCGGGCAATGACTTTGTGGTGATCGACCGGCGCGGGCGCGGGGCGATGATGACGGCTGGGCTGGCGCGCGCCTTGGGTGACCGCAACCGGGGCGTTGGTTTTGACCAGTTGGCTGAAATCACGGACAGCACGGATGCCGACTTTGGTCTGGTGTTCTGGAACAACGACGGCAGTCAGGCCGGGGCTTGCGGCAATGCCACGCGCTGCGTCGCCGATCATGTGATGCGCGAAAAGGGGCTGGACCAGATCAGCTTGACCACCGCCCGGGGCATCCTGCAAGCCAGACGGCTGGCGGATGGCAAGGTCTGGGTCAACATGGGCCTGCCGCAACTGGAGTGGGACGAGGTTCCCCTGGCGCAAGCGGCGGATACGCTGCATTTGCCCTTGGCCGGGGATCCGGTCGCCGTTGGCATGGGCAATCCCCATTGCGTCCGCTTTGTCACTGACGCCGAAGCGGTGGACCTTTCGGCGGTCGGTGCGGGCCACGAAAATGATCCCTTGTTCCCGCAGCGCACGAATGTCGAATTCGCCGCCCTGATTGGCCCCGATCACCTGCGGATGCGGGTGTGGGAGCGGGGGGCTGGCATTACCCTGGCCTGCGGATCGGGTGCCTGTGCGACGGCGGTTGCGGCGCACCTTCGGGGCCTGACCGGTCGGCAAGTGCGGCTGCAAGCGGATGGCGGCATGCTGGAGGTCGACTGGCGCGAGGATGGCGTCTGGCTGACCGGCCCGGTTGAACGGGTCTTCGACGGGATTCTGTCGCCCGCCTATATCGCGGCGCACCGATGAACGCCCCGGTTTTCGCTACGTTGGGCTGCCGCCTGAATGCCTATGAGACGGAAGCGATGAAAGAGCTTGCCGCAGCGGTGGGTCTGTCGGGTGCGGTGATCGTCAACACCTGCGCCGTGACAGCCGAGGCAGTGCGCAAGGCCAAGCAGGAAATCCGCCGCCTGTCGCGCGAAAACCCGGGTGCCGCGATCATCGTGACGGGATGTGCGGCTCAGACCGAGCCCGAGACCTTTGCCGCCATGCCGGAAGTTGCCCGCGTAGTCGGCAACCACGAAAAGATGCAGGCCGAGACTTGGGCTGGCATCGCCGCACCCGACCTGATTGGCGTGACGGAACGCGTGCAGGTTGACGACATCATGTCGGTGCGCGAAACGGCGGGCCACCTGATCGACGGTTTCGGCCGTCACCGGGCTTATGTCCAGGTGCAAAACGGCTGCGATCACCGCTGCACGTTCTGCATCATCCCTTTCGGTCGGGGAAACTCGCGTTCGGTTCCGGCGGGTGTGGTGGTCGAACAGATCAACCGGCTGGTGGATCGGGGCTTCAACGAGGTAGTGTTGACAGGGGTGGACTTGACCTCATGGGGGGCCGACCTGCCGGGGGAACCAAAGTTGGGTGACCTTGTGCGGCGCATCCTGAAGCTGACCTCGGTCCCGCGCCTGCGGATTTCGTCGATAGATTCCATCGAGGTTGACCCCGCCCTGCTGGAGGCGATTGCAACCGAGCCGCGCCTGATGCCGCATCTGCACCTGTCCTTGCAGGCGGGGGACGACCTGATCCTCAAGCGGATGAAGCGGCGGCATTTGCGCGACGACGCGATCCGCTTTTGCGAAGACGCGCGCGCCCTGCGCCCAGACATGATCTTTGGCGCCGACATCATCGCTGGTTTCCCGACCGAGACCGAGGCGATGTTCCAGCGCAGTCTTGATCTGGTGGCGGACTGCGGGCTGACGTTCCTGCACGTCTTCCCGTTTTCGCCCCGCAAGGGCACCCCTGCCGCGCGCATGCCTCAGGTCCGGGGGCCCGAGATCAAGGACCGCGCCGCTCGTTTGCGCGCCGCTGGTAACGCGGCGTTGGGGCGACATCTTCAGGACCAGTGCGGCAAGACCCACCGGGTTTTGACCGAAGGGCCGCGCCTTGGGCGGACCGAGCAATTCACCGAAGTTGCCTTTGACGTTGACCAGCCCGAAGGCACCATCCTGGACGTGGCGTTCAAGGGTCAGGACGGCGCGCGGCTTTTGGCCTGATCTGCGGGGCCTACTTTCTGCTGTAGACATCCTCATACCGGATGATGTCGTCTTCGCCGAGATAGGCGCCGGTCTGCACCTCAATCAGGACAACCGGGACCTTGCCGGGGTTTTCCAGCCGGTGAATGGCGCCAAGGGGCACATAGACCGACTGGTTTTCGGTCACCATCGTCACCTCGGCATCGACGGTCACGCGGGCGGTTCCCTGCACCACGATCCAGTGTTCGGCCCGGTGGACATGGCTTTGCAGGCTAAGCGCGCCGCCGGGATTGACGACGATGCGCTTGACCTGAAAGCGGTCACCGATCACCAGACTTTCAAACCAGCCCCAGGGGCGGTGATCCTTGGGGAAACTGTCCGCCTGTCGCGCCTGCCGCGCCTTCAGGATGGACACCGCCTGCTTGACCTCTTGCGCCCGACCTTTCCGGGCGATCAGCACGGCGTCGGGCATGGCCACGGCCACGATGTCGTCAAGGCCGATCCCGACCAGCTCCAACCCGTCCACTTCGGACCGCAGCAGCGTATCAGTGCAGTCGATTGCTGTCGTCCTGCCGGACAGGGCCAGACCCATATCTTCGGTTTCACGCCAGACGGCGGCCCAATCGCCAAGGTCGGACCAACGCCCGGAATACGGAACGACGACCAGATTCGGCGCCTTCTCCATCACCGCAAAATCAACCGAGATCGCTTCGGACCCTGCCCAGGCAACGGGGTCAAGCCGGGTAAATCCAAGATCCCGTCGCGCGCGGTCAAGGGATGCCTGAACCGCCGCGACCATATCGGGGCGGGCGCTTTGGAATGCCTGAATGATCACGTCCGCAGTGAAAAGAAAGATCCCCGCGTTCCAAAGATACCGACCCTCGGCCAACATCCGGGCGGCTCGGGTCGCATCCGGCTTTTCGACAAACGCCCTTAGCGGCAGGACTTGAGGCGCGGCCCCGTCTGGGTTCCGGTCAAGCTCAAGATAGCCATAGCCCGTCTCGGGCCGATCCGGCGCGATCCCGAACGTCACGATCTTGCCCGCCAAAGCCGCCGGAATTCCCGCCTTGACGGTCATATTGAAAGCCTCAGTGTCCGGAATCACATGATCCGAGGGCGCAACAAGCATCAACCCATCAGTATCCGATTTTGCAAGATGCAGCGCTGCGGCCAGAATCGCAGGGCCAGTGTCGCGCCCATCAGGTTCGATCAACACAGCCGCCGCAGTGATCCCAGCACTGGCAAGCTGATCGGCGACAATAAAACGGAACGCATCGGCAGTCACAACCACCGGTGCGCCGTATTCGGGCCCGACGAATCGCTTGGCCGAAGCCTGAAACAGACTCTCCGGCCCAAGCAGGTCAACGAACTGCTTGGGATACCCCTTGCGGCTAAGTGGCCAAAGCCGCGTGCCCGAGCCGCCACAAAGAAGAACTGGTGTGATCGTCATGACGCCGCCTTATATCAAGCTAACCGCACTCGGATCATTGCAATCGCAAGCGCCCCACTGTCGACGTTACGCCCCTGGATGTACCTTTTTGCGAAACCGAAAGCCCCGTCGGTCGGCGGACTATTGCAATGCTTGACCCAGATCGGCCGCATAACTCGCATGACGGCCACAGGTGAACCGAACATTGGCAGTCAAACAAAAGTGCCGCATGCCCAGAAAGACCTATTCCGGTGCAAAGACATAGTCATGTACCCCAAGCTTAATCGTCTGACGATACCCGAAGCCAGCGAGGATTTCTGCCGCAGGGGCGTACTCACCTTTGAACAGCCGCAATTCGATCCAGATACTTGGCCGCGCTTCAGTCAGCATCTTCTTTGCACCAGCCAGAACCTCAACGTGCATTCCCTCGACGTCGATTTTGACGAAGTCAACTTTTCCGCCAGACTCCGCCGCGATCACCGCATCAAGTGTCCTCATCGGAACCACGCCATCAGCACTTTCCTTGAAGGCTGTTCCCCCAAGATTGGTTGGGTAATAGTTCTTTACGTCGCCCATGCCTTCTGAGCTGCCAAGCATGCAGTTCACAACGCCCTGTGTGTCAAGGTCATTCAGCTGGAAATTATGGAGAAGAAGGTTCAATGCTTGCTTTTGAGGCTCAATCGAGATCATCTTCTTAGGGCGGAAAGTCTTGGCGAAATAGAGGCTGTGGTTGCCGATGTTCGCGCCTACGTCATATATGATCGAGTTGGGGGCAATAGTGTTGCTCGCCCGAAGCGCTTCCAACTGGCGCAGCTCATAGTAAGTTCCAGTCCGGACGATATTCCGCTGAATGAAATCGCGATCGGCAAATGGAACACCTATCTGAACAAGCTCGTCGTTGTGCAAGAATTTGAAGATCCGATCCGGACCCAGTAGCGCAACTTTTTGCAGGTAGATAAGCTCGTCCAGCCGATCTGCCACCGTCTTGTTCATCGCCCAGAGATCATCAAGCGTCTTGGGCTCTGCTTTCACGTCCTGCTCAGTCACCATCTTGTCCTTTTCATGAAGTTTCCTCGATCAGCGCTGCATGAGGCAAAGTGACACCGTACTGGAGTGGAGCCTGGAGTTTGCAAGTGAAAATCCGGGTGATCCTGCAACAGACCTGTCAATCTTGTACACTTCCTCTCTACGCTGCCCAAGAAGATTTTAACATCTACTGAGTGCACAAACTAACGTCGGACCGAAGGCCAAACAAGTCGCCACTCGCCAAAAGTCGACAGGTATTCACGATCTCCCGATGACAGGAGCGGCCCTCAGCCGTCTTACATGGACCAATGTGATCTGTGCTCTAAAAAAGTGCCTTCTGAGGGTTCTAACGGCATAAAAAAGTTTGAAGGCCCAACTACAGAACAAAAGATTATGCGGCAGAGTGATTCGATGAGGTTAGCGGTCGACGTGACCGTAGTCTCATCAGTCTGCTCTATCACAGTAAACCGATACAAAGTGGAAATCATGTGCGGCGGGAACTTTGATGCTCTGGTTACAAACTACCAGAGTGGGATCGCAAATGATCGGTAGTCCCCTCCGAAGGCACCCCGTCCAGGAGGGGCGGGATTACCATGAAGTAAGGCAATATTGGTATCAGCTCCCCTTAATAATCCGAATATCTTCAGAAGGTCAGACAGGAAAAAAGTCCGCAAACGATCGTCGCCACGTGTGGTTTCTCAATCCAACCGCAGAATCTTCGGGGTTGATAAACTTGTCACTTATCTGTTTCCATCCTTTCCAAATCAAAAAAGCCCCAAAAACCGATCCGGAACCTTGTAAAGAACCTTGGAAGTGTTTCGCGGATATATGTAATAATCAAACGTGGGATGCTTAATAGCCGACCCAAGAATTTCCGACCGATATGCCGCAAAGTCGCACTCTAACCCGGAGATCGTCATTTGCTGAGTTTTGCTGAACATTTCACTCCAGACATCCATAGGCAGAGCCCATCCGCCACCCGCAGCCATGAATACCTCTCCGTCAGAGTTTCTCATCATGTCGTGTCGAACTTTGGATCTCTGCATCAAAAAATTTTGATCGAACCATTTTAGATGGAAAAGATATGTGTCTGGATGGAAGTCAACTTCACGAAGAGTGCAGTGGCCGTCCATCTTCCACATTATACTTTTATCTGTGATCATACACGGTTTCGAATACCACTTGTTTGTTCGAAAATAGCTGCGCTGCTCGAGCACCGGTCTGGAGAAGTCAAACTCCTGCTCCAAGTCTGTCCGATGTACAATCTCAACCGAGTTTGGATGCAAAACCTTGTTCTTCGAGATTGTGGAAACGACATCAACGATACTCTTTCCTGTTGCTGGATCGGAAACAAGAAACTCGTCCACGTCAACACATATGACGTGCGTGTATTGCAAAAGAAGGCCACGTGCAAAATGTCCGAGCGTTGCCCAACGATGGGCATCCAAATTCTTGTTATCCGGGTTCCTCTCCAATTCAACAATGCTAGCGCCTGCCGCAATGTCCCAAACTGAATCCTGCCGGCCATGAGTCAGTACAACGAGATTCCTTCTTGAGACAAATTGACCATAATAATCAACCCACCTCTTCAGAAAGAAATCGTCATCATATACCATCGTCAGTACTGCTGTGCTCACGCTATCGTGCCTCCCTAGCCTTCATAAGGTCCTGAATTTTCGCTGGAGTTCTTCTACCCACAGCGGTCGAACTGATTCCGGCAAGAATTTCCCCACTCCAATTCGACCCAAAGGTCACCATCAAGGGTGCGCCTTCATAGCATGAACCTAAACTTCTTCGACATCTCTACAGGGTTCAGCGCCCGCGCCGTGTACCTATTGCGAAAGGTCGCCCAACTTCTCTTTGCGGCGCCTCTCGAGGTTCTCAAGCTGGCGTTGCTTTTCAAGTCGCTTCCGCTCAATCTGACGTTCTTCGCGTTCCGTCTCCTGATCAGCAACCCGTTGCGCACGTGCCTCAAAGGCCTTCTTGCGGCGATCCTCCTGAGCGCGCATCCCGCCCAGGATCCAGTCGATCTTGGCGAGATAATCACCGTCATCAAGCGGGCCGCAGTCGATTTTTCTTTCGGTTAGGACGCACCCAGCCTGCATCCAGAAACCATTCCTGATGTCTTCGTTCCAGCTTGGGTGGTCCCCGTCATGGAAATGCTGCGCTGTAACGTCAGGTAGGCGCAGTCGATGGTCACAACAAATCCACTCTACGCCAAGCCCGGTTCTCTCCAGCATTTCGAACAAAGCCAGCGTTTCATTCCACATGTAGTCAACGTAATTGATCAGCTCATCGAAAAATATCACTAGGCCGGGTCTAATCCGGCCGTGCTTTTCAAGCGCAGTAAAAATGTCGACGGTTGAAGAATAAATGTCGCAATCAACATTCACGAAGGCGACATCGCCAGACGTTTCAGTCAGGAAGGGATCAACCGTTTCAGAAAAGTACCCCTTGATGAGCGTCACATTTTCTGGTGTGTCCGGCAACTGGATTACCTTGAAGGGCTTCTGCCAATCGACCCGCCCATCATCTGGAAAGCCCTCAAAGCTATCAAACCCGTACCAATGCTCTGAAGGAAATCGCTCTGCGCAACGGCGGATCGAGTTACCTCTCCAGACGCCAAATTCAAGCCGTAAGCCAGAATTGGCGGCGACGTGGTCGACGGTCTTGTCAAGAACGCTCGTTCGGCTCTGAGGGCTCTGTCCGGGGTCTAATAGTGATTTGCCGGCCAACTTCGGCATCTCTTGAACCAAAAAGCCGACGTAACGTCGCATTTTTTGAACATCATTCGCAGCCGCGGATTCGGTCATAATTGAAACATCCCAGGTCTTTTTACTTGATCTACTTTCAGCAGTACTTCTAGCAGTTCCCAAACCGGGCGCACTTTTCTTGACATGGTGTTCTAACGCGCTGCTGTCATCTGAGAGGTCGTCTTTTATTTACCTCTTGCTGACCGCTCTCAGGCAGGTCGTTTGGGTTCTGGACCCCGAGGGCTGGCGTGCAGTCTGCGGCCCCCATCGAGCCGCGTACTTCGTCTGTTTGTCGATTCACAAACTCCGCGATTTTAAAATAGCCAGTTCGAGTATAGTGATCGCTGTCAGCAAATTCGTCGGGATTCAACAGTCTGTCAACGTCGACAAAAACCGCTTCCGGATTCAGGCTGCAAAATTTCTTGCACATGTCGTTAAAAGCCAGTCGAATAGGTCGTGTTCGCTTCGCCTGCTCTCCATGTTCAGATGCGGCCGAAAGAATGAACATCGGAACTCCTTAGGCTCAAACATCAAGTGCAACACCCAGCGCCCGTGGGGCATAGGATGTTGCGATGGACAAACGGTACAAGCACCTCAACGGCGAGGAACGTGGCGTGATTTTGGCGGAGCATCGGCGCGGGGCGTGTCTTCAAGCGATCG
>CAIXBE010000402.1 GCA_903917595.1 uncultured Rhodobacterales bacterium | reverse complement strand
GCGCGGGTCATCCGGGCGATATAGCCGATGCCGTACAGCGCGATGGTCAGGACCGGCAGGGTGAAGTTCCAGAAGTTGATGTCGTCCATCGCCCCGGTCGCGGTGCCCATGAACAGGGTCTTGCCCTCGATCAGCCCGGCTTCGACCAGCATTGGCGACAGGCCGGTGGTGGGCGAGGCAAGGATGGCGATCAGGATCACGCCCGAGACATATTCCGGCGTCGCGGTCGAGACGATCGAAAAGGCCGACAGCACCCGGTCGGTGCCAGAGCCTTCGCGCATGCCGGACAGGACGCCCAGCAAAAGCGAGATCGGCACCATCAGCAGCATGACCGCCAGCATCAGCCAGCTTGTCAGGCCAAGACCGCGCCCGACCACCTCGGACACCGGCTTCTTGAAAACGGTCGACATCCCCCAGTTGCCTTGCAAGAGGCCGCAATAGGTTGGGACGGCGGCGGGATCGGCGGCTGTCGGGACGCAGCGCCCGGTTGCAGCACCACTGGCAGCGGTGCCGGTCCAGCCCGGCACGACGCCAAGCCACTGGCCATAGCGGTTCATCACCGTGGAATCATAGCCATTCTGGGCCAGCCAGGTTGCGACTTCGGCGTCCAAAATCCGGGTGCCGGCTTCGGACTTGGCCAGCTTTTCCAGGTTCGGCGGCAGGTTGGTCAGCCAAAAGACGATGAAGGTCAGGGCCAATGCTGTCAGCAGCATGACGCCCAGGCGTTTGATGACGAACTTCAACATGTCCGGCTCCGATCAGGATGCAAAAAATCAGCCCCCGGCGTTCCGGAGGAGAGAGGGTGGGGCGCGCAACTGGTGCGCGCCCCGATCAGAATGGCCGGTTCAGGCGGCGATCCACCACTTGTAGTGGTGATGCTCGAACGTCGGGTGCATGTCGCAGCCCATGACCTTCGGGTCGAAGCTGCGGTAGATCGAGCGCCAGTAGGGCTGAACCATCACGCCTTCTTCCTGCATGATCTGCTCAAGACGCTCCATGACCTTGGACCGCTCGGCTGCGTCGGCGATGGCCATCGCCTTGGTCAGCAACTCATCAAACTCGGCGTTCGAGAAGGCCGCTTCGTTCCATGCAACGCCTGACTTGTAGGCCAAAGAAAGGATCTGGACACCAAGCGGACGCATGTTCCATTCGGTGGCCGAGAACGGGAACTTCAGCCAGTCGTTCCAGAAGGTCGAACCCGGCAGCGTGGTGCGCTTGATCTTGATGCCGGCGTCACGGATCTGTGCTGCAACCGCGTCACAGGTGGCCGCCTGCCAGGCGTCGTCCAGCGACGTCAGTTCGAATTCGAAGTCGGCCAGTCCTGCAGCGTCGATCCCAGCCTTGGCGGCGGCGGGATCAACCGTCAGCGCGGGCAAGGCAAAGTATTCGGGATGGATCGGGCAGACATGGTGGTTTTCGGCCACGGTGCCCTGGTTCGAATAGCCAAGCTCAAGCACGACCGCGTTGTTGACGGCCTTGACCAGCGAGGTGCGGACTTCTTTGGTCTTGTACTCTTCCGCCAGCTGGTTGAAGCGCACGGCGATCGTTGCGGCGGTGACCGCTTCGGACTTTCCCCAGCCAAGGGCTTCGAACTGGTCGATGAATTCGCCGGTCGACTGGAAGACGGTGTCAATCTCGCCCGAACCGGCAGCGGCGACTTCGGCGGACGGGTCCGAGCCAAGGTCGACGTATTCGATGCGGTCAAGATACGGGCCGCCGTAGACTTCGGTGCCCCACCAGGTGTGAGCGGTGTTGCGGGCAAGGTGCGCCTTGACGCCGACTTCCATGGTTTCGATCAGGTAGGGGCCGGTGCCCACGGCAACTGCCGGGTCGCCGTTGTCATAGCCGCTGTGAACGACAGCTGCCGGATAGTCTGCCAGACCGACGATGATCGAGATGTCAGCCGCTTTCAGTTTGATCATGACGGTCATCGGATCGACGACGGTCACGGCACCAGCGGTCGGCTGCAGGACGGTGACTTCAACCGTCTTGGTCGCGTCAGCCGGATCGGGCTGCATTTCCTTCAGCTCGTCGCAAAGGGCCGCAACGCGCGATGCCATCGAGTTACCGGCCACGCGGCCATCACACCAGCGCAGAAGGTTGTTTGCGACGTCATCGGCGGTGAAATCGTCGCCGTTGTTCCACTTGACGCCCGGACGCACTTTCAGGGTGAATTCGGTGGCGTCGGCGTTGGCTTCCCAGCCTTCCAGCAGCATGCCGCGCAGCGAGCCGTCGGCGTTGTACTCGACGAGGTATTCCAGCGTGCCACGGGTGACGCTCGAGATTTGCGACCAGTCGGCGGTGCGCGGGTCTTTCAGCGCCTTGACTTCCATCGCCATGCGCAGCGTGCCGCCCGAGGTGGCATGTGCTTCGGCTTGGGCCGGGGCGTTCAGGCCCAGCAGGCCATAGGCGGCCACGGTCGATACGCCCAGTGCGGTCGTCCGCACCAGAAATTCGCGGCGGCTAAGGGTGCCGGCGGCAACCTCGTCCGCATACATTACTGCGGCCGGATGAACGTCGGCCATGTGGTTCATGTCTTTCATCGTTGTCTCCCTGTCTGGTTTTCTTATTGGCAACGGCAACGCAGACACCCACGCCTTTGCGAAGTACCGGCCCTTGCCGGAACAGCCCAAACGCTTGCGCAATCTGCGCACCCCCGAAACATATTCCGCATTTTTTTCGTAGCTGCGTCAACGACTGCTTTCGTCATTCTGTGTCACGTTAACGACACGCTCTGTCTTTGGGCGACAGTCGAGTGTCGCTTTTATCACTACCCTGCGCGGCGGAAGGCCGTTGGCGATTTTCCGGTCAGATGCTGGAAGGCCCTGGTAAAATAAGCGGGCGAGTTGAAGCCCAACTGCTCGGCAATCTTGCCGACCGGCATCCGGGTTTCGGCCAGAAGCTTGCGTGCTTCAAAGATGCGGCGGTCTTGCAAGAGCGCGCTGGCCGGACGCCCGCAGGCTGTGTTGCAGCAGCGAGTCAGATGGGTTGGCGTGACCCCCAAGGCGGTGGCAAAGTCGGCCACCCCCATGCCGGAGCGGAAGTTCCGCTCCAACAGCGCGGTATAGCGGGCGACCAACCGTCGGGTTGCATCCTGGCGCGGCACAAGGGTCGCGTCGGCCTTGCGGGCCTGACGCTCCAGCCAGACGCCAAGCAGGCCGATATAGGCCTCGGTCGCGCGGTCATGGGCCGGGGTGGCGCTTTCAATCTCACGCAGGACCGAATCAAGCAGGATGTTCACCTCCTGCTGGGCATTGGTTTCGCGGATGCGCAGATGCAGCGCAACCTTGGGCAAAACGACGTCGGTATTGCGCCCGAAAAACACCGCCGAGCCAAAGACCTGCGGCCCGGCATCGAAGGCGTGCATGACGCCTGCGGGGATGAAGACCGCATTATGTGCCGTGTAGCCGCGCGTCACCCCCGAGATCGTGATTCGACCCTGACCCTTGGTGAACCACAGCAAGCAGGGTTCCGACAGCGAGCGCATCGCCTCGACCCGCCATTTGCCTCCCGCCGCAAGGCGCGGAATGGCGACCAGCCGGGGCCGGGAAACCGGAGTGAGCGTGTTCATGACGGGGCAGATCCCTGGATTTTGGCGCAGCTTCGGGCAGTTAACCAGTGCCCGACCGGCAACCCAAGACAAATTTTGGCCGATTCGCGAAGTTATCCACAGGTGTTGCATTTTTATGTGCATAACCCTGTGAGTATCGGCAAATCCACTGCAAGGTCGCGCCGCAACCCTTGGTCAGGGCAGGGAAAGCTGCCGCCACGCCTTCATGTTCGATCTGAACCAGGTGCGCTGGCGTTTGGCATATTGACGGCTGGCCAGGGTGGCCGCTTCGGTGGCCTCGAACAGGGTCAGGCCCCCCCGCAGATGCGCAATCAGCTCCGGCCCGCCGATGGCGCGGGACGAGGGCAGGCTCGGGGTCCAGCCGGGCAGATTGGCTCGGGCCTCCTCCAGTGCGCCGCCTGCGATCATCGCGGCAAAGCGGCGGTCGATACGCTGGTTCAGCCAATCGGGATCGGGGGTCAGGACGATAGCCTCGACCTCGGGCAGCGGCATCAGCGGTGGCGGGGTCTCATCTTGCCAACTGGCAAGGCCCCGACCGGTGGCGCGCTGCACTTCCCACGCGCGCTGGACACGGGCGCCGTTCTGAGGGTCAATCCGGGCGGCGGTTTCGGGGTCAAGTTCGGCCAAGAGGCCAGCAATCCCGTCACCGGCGTGGCGGACGTCGGCCTCGGTGCGAACCTCAGGCGGCACCTCGGGCACCACGGCCAGCCCCCGGGTCAGGGCGGTGAAGTTGAGCCCCGTGCCACCAACGATGACCAAGGGCTGGTCCAGCAAAGCGGCCACGTCGCGCAGCCAGTGGCCAACCGAATAGGGCTGGGTGCGGGCGACATGACCATACAGCGCATGGGGCAGGGCGGCCTCGTCGGCCAGTGTGGGCCGCGCGGTCAGTACCCGCCACGTGTCATAGACCTGCAGCGCATCGGCGTTCACAATCACGCGGCCATCGCGCGCCGCAAGCTCCATCGCCAGCGAAGATTTGCCGCTGGCGGTCGGCCCCGCGATCAGCACGGGCGCTTGGCGCGAAATGCTGTTCAGTTTCATTGCCGGATTTGGCCGATCTGCGGTTGAATCTGTCGCAGTTTTGCGACATTTTGCGTCCCAGTCCAATACCAAAACGAAATGCAGGGGGTCCCATGTCCGGAACAGCCACCGAAACCGGTGCTGCGGTCAAGTATAGCCGCGTGATGCTGAAAATCTCGGGTGAGGCATTGATGGGCGATCAGGGCTTTGGCCTGCATCCGCCGACCGTTGCCCGCATCGCGCAAGAGGTAAAGTCGGTTCGTGACCTTGGGGTCGAGATCTGCATGGTCATCGGCGGTGGCAACATCTTTCGCGGGCTGCAAGGGTCGGCGCAGGGGATGGAGCGGACGACGGCCGACTACATGGGCATGCTGGCAACCGTGATGAACGCGCTGGCGATGCAGTCGGCGCTGGAGGAAATCGGCGTCTTTACCCGCGTCATCAGCGCCATCCCGATGGACCAGGTCTGCGAGCCCTATATCCGCCGCCGCGCCGTCCGGCACCTGGAGAAAAAGCGCGTCTGCATCTTTGCTGCAGGCACCGGCAACCCCTATTTCACGACTGACACAGCCGCGACCCTGCGCGCCAACGAGATGGCCTGTCAGGCGATCTTTAAGGGCACCAAGGTTGACGGGGTCTATGACAAGGACCCCAAGAAGCACGCTGATGCAAAGCGCTATGATCGCGTCACCTATGACGAGGTGCTGGAAAAGCATCTGGGCGTAATGGACGCGACCGCGATTGCGCTGGCGCGGGACAACGCGCTGCCGATCATCGTCTTTTCATTGGACGAACCGGGCGGTTTCCGGGGGATTCTGGCGGGCGAGGGGACCTATACGCGGGTGCAGGGTTGATCGCTCTTGTAGCAGATTTTGTTTGACGCCACGAAAATCCCGTGTGACTCAAACGAGGCGGTCGAGTCGTCCTTGACCAAGTTGCAGGTATTGCTTAGCGGGGATGCCTCCAGTTATCGTCGTTACGCGAAACCGTAAAATGATTGCGCGATGGAATAAAATGGCAAAATCCGATCCGACTTCGACACCGAACCAAGAGACTGCAAGCGAAGATTATATCGAGGACCTGCCGGAACCCGTTGAGGCTGAACGTCCTGCGGTGCCAGATGTTCCGGGTGACGAAGTGACCTTTGTCACTCCGGTCGTCGATCCAGTTGCTGAAGACTTCGCTGAAGTCGTT
Organism: uncultured Rhodobacterales bacterium; assembly: GCA_903917595.1. Classification (GTDB taxonomy): domain Bacteria; phylum Pseudomonadota; class Alphaproteobacteria; order Rhodobacterales; family Rhodobacteraceae; genus Tabrizicola; species Tabrizicola rara. Next base: position 5,782 of record CAIXBE010000402.1, on the reverse strand, counting down.
TCGATGCTCCGGAACAATTTGACCAAGGTCCTTGGATCGCTACGCCAAGGCACCATCAATCTTGAAGTTGCAGCCAAACTTATCAGCCTTGGACCCGATCGGGTGGCAGACGTGGTGTTCAACGATACACTGCTAAAGTTTCATGTGCCGCTTGCCGGTGATGACCACGTTCAGACGGAATTGATGCGTTTCAAGCGCATTTTCGATCATGATCTGTTGATTTCCTTGTCCCGCAAAATACCGATTGGCGGCGTGATGCTGGACATCGGCGGCTATCTTGGGGAGCATGCGGTTGTTTATGCCAAAAAGTTCCAAGCCGCACATGTGCATGTATTTGAACCGCAAGGGGTGCTGGTGCCTGTGATTCAGCGGACGCTGGCTCTGAACGGGATCGAGAATGCAACGGTTCACCAGAAGGTCGTCGCTGATGGTTCGGCAAGACTGGCGCTTGGTCGGCAGCGCCATTTCTCGCTGGGCGAAACGACCTTTGTTGCGCGCGATGACGGTGAATATCAATCCATCTCGATTGATGAGATGAACCTGCCTCAGGTCGATTATGTAAAGATCGACTTTGAAGGCACAAAGATGATGGCCTTGCGGGGGATGCAGCAGACTTTGGAAAAGTTCAAGCCGGTTATTTGCACCGAATTCAGGGGTCGCGATATCAACGAGCAGGTCGAGTTCCTTGGCGCCTTGGGCTATCGGTCTGAGCCGTTGCCGCAGGGGCATTTCCTTTTCGTCAATGGCCGGTGAGACTTTCGATGAGTACCGCTCTGATCACGATGGTCTATCAAGACGAATTCTTCCTGAAACTTTGGGTCGATTATTATTCGCGCTTTACGGACCGTAAGAACCTTTTCATCATTTCCCATGGTCCGCAGGATTACGTCGAAGACATCGCGCGCGGATGCAACATCATGCAAGTCAACCGCCACGAGCCATATGCGGGGATGGATTCCGACCGATGGAGCTTCATCACGAAATTCGGATCGGGCCTGACCCACATGTATGACAACGTCATCTACAATGACGTTGACGAAGTGGTGGTCCTTGATCCGACCGCTGGCTCCAATGTCATCGACTATATCGAAAACATCCCGCGCGAGCGTGAGGTGATCACGCCCTTTCCTGTTGAGGTGGTGCATCGGCGGGATATTGAACACGATTACGACTATTCCCTTAAGATGCTGGCGCAGCGCAAGTTTGTTCGGGTCAATGGTCGCTATGCCAAGCCTTGTATCACGCGCCGCGACATCTTCTGGAACCCGGATGGTCATGCCTCTAACTATCCGAAATTGTTTCTTGATGATAATCTTTACCTTTTCCACCTCAAGTGGTTTGACACGAAGTTCCACTTCATGCGGCATGATCTTCGGTCGCAGATGAACTGCGTGAACGCTGCGGGAACTGTCGTGAACATCGGAGCCGGGACCTGGTCGCGGGGCATGGAATCCTATCGTTTCATGGCAGACAACGTCCTTGACCAACCGATCGAGGCTTTCGGGCAGGGTTTCGATTTCAAAATGGACCGGTACAAGCTTTGTGCATCCTTTACCGGGGGCAAGGACCGCTATTCGTCATCCATGTATGTCCAGCGTGAGTTGCGCATCGTTCCCGAGCGTTTTGTCGGGTTGTTCTGAGCCGGGCGGAAGGGTAATCAAGGCGAACGAACGCAGAGGTAGTATGAGGGCATAAGAGCTCATCCGATTGCTGCGCTGTCTTGATGACCTCTAAGGAACGACCAATGGCACATGAAGATATCTCGATCGACACCGATGATCTGCAGCGCCGGATGGATGGCGCGATGACCGCGCTGAAGCATGAATTCGCTTCACTTCGGACCGGGCGCGCTTCGGCGTCGATCGTCGATGCGATTCAGGTCGAGGCATACGGCCAGATGACCCCTATCACCCAACTGGGAACCGTGAACGTGCCGGAACCCCGGATGGTGGTGATCAACGTCTGGGACAAGGCGATGATCTCGAAGGTCGAAAAAGCGATCCGCGAAAGCGGCATCGGCATCAACCCGGTGACCGACGGCCCCTTGATTCGCCTGCCGATTCCGGAACTGAACGAGGAACGCCGCAAGCAGTTGACCAAGGTCGCTGCGGGTTACGCCGAGAACGCCAAGATCGCGATCCGCAACGTGCGCCGCGATGGCATGGACCAGATCAAGAAAGCCAAGGGCATGGGCGAGGACGACCAGAAGATGTGGTCGGAAGAAGTGCAAGAGATGACCGACAAGGCCATCACCGCCATTGACCGCGCGCTTGAGGGCAAGCAGCAGGAAATCATGCAAGTCTGACGACCGGAGGCTGTCGACGTGTCCAAATTCTTGGCAAACACCTCTGCCCTTCGTCCGGTCAACCACCTTGCGATCATCATGGATGGCAATGGACGCTGGGCGACTGGCCGCGGCTGGCCCCGACTGGTCGGTCACCGCAAGGGTGTTGAGCGGGTGCGCGAGATTGTCAGTGCTTGCCCCGAACTTGGAATACGCTGGCTGACGCTTTACGCCTTTTCGACCGAGAACTGGAAGCGCTCCACCGAAGAAGTGCTTGGCCTGATGGCGATCTTTGCCCGCTATATCGAGCGGGAGGCCGACAAGCTGGCGCAAGCTGGCGTGCGGATGCGCTTCATCGGCGAGCGTGGGCGTCTTGACCCGCGCCTGCAACGATTGATGGCCGGGATCGAAGCCCGGACGGCCGGCAATGACCGGCTGAACCTGACAGTCGCGATCAACTATGGTGGCAGGGATGAGATCCTCCGCGCTGTCCGCAAACTGGCCGAAGCGGCGGCGGCAGGTCTGCTGGACCCCACGCATATAAGTGAGGCCGCCTTCGCAGAACGGCTGGACACCGGCGGCTTGCCCGACCCTGACCTTGTCATCCGCACCAGCGGCGAGACCCGGACATCGAACTTCCTGCCCTGGCAGACGGCCTATGCCGAATACGAATTCACCGAAACCTTGTGGCCGGATTTCACCCCGGATGAGCTTGCCGCGATCGTGCAGCGCTTTTCCAACCGTGAACGGCGGTTCGGCGGGGTGGTGAAATGACAGGGGAACCCGTCAACACCGCGCAGAAATGGGCTGACTTGCGGCCAAGGCTGTTGTCGGCAATCGTTATGGTCGCGGCGGGGGCGGTGGAAATATGGCTGGGGGGGCTGGCCTTTGCGGCGCTGGTGGTGGTGCTGACGGCAGTCATGCTATGGGAGTTGGCGACGATGACCGCGCCCTCGCGGCAGGCGACGCCTTTGGCGGTCGCGGGTGCCGGAGGTGCGGCACTGGGTCTGGCGCTGGTCCTGAATGGACAGGTCGCGGGGCTGTTCCTGGTGGTGCCGACGCTGGTCCTGATCCTGACCCCGCGCCGCGATCGCCGCCTTGCCGGAGCTTATGCCTTGGCGATTATGCTGGCGGGCTTCGGGCTTGTCACCTTGCGCGACGCGGCGGGGATCACCGCGATCCTGTGGCTGATGGCCGTTGTCGTCGCCTCGGACGTGCTGGGATACTTTGCCGGGCGGTTGCTGGGCGGACCGAAGTTCTGGCCCAAAGTCAGCCCGAAGAAGACCTGGTCGGGCACGATTGCAGGCTGGATCGGCGCGGCGCTGGTCGGGCTTGGCTTTGTGATCTTCGCCGGGGCAGGGTGGCTTTTGCTTCCCTTGTCGGCGTTGGTGGCCTTTGCCGGACAGATGGGCGACATCGCGGAAAGCTGGATCAAGCGGCGGGCCGGGGTCAAGGATGCATCAGGCCTGATCCCCGGACATGGTGGATTGTTGGACCGGTTTGACGCCTTGATCGGCGCGGTGGTGCTGGTGCTGCTGATCGGGCTTGTCGTGCCGGTTACGCCGTTGATCGGGGGCTAGACCGGGTGCGAAAGGTTTCCATTTTTGGCGCGACCGGGTCGGTCGGCGCGCAGACGGTCGATCTGATCCGGCGTGCGGGCGGGGCAGGGGCTTATCAAGTGGTCGCCCTGACCGGGGGCCGCAATATCGCTCTGCTGGCCGAAATGGCTCGCGAATTGCGGGCCGGGGTCGCGGTATGTTCGGACCCTGCCGATCTTGCTGCCCTGCGCGACCTACTGGCAGGCTCGGACGTTGAGGCCCAGGCCGGAGTGCAGGCGATAGCCGAGGCCGCTGACCGCCCTGCCGACTGGGTGATGAGCGCGATTGTGGGGGCTGCCGGTCTGGTGCCGGGCCTGCGCGCGCTGCGGCACGGGACAACGCTGGCGCTGGCCAACAAGGAATCGCTGGTGACGGCCGGGCCCTTGCTGATGGCCACCGCCTCGGCCCATGGCGCGCACATCCTGCCGGTGGACTCTGAACACTCCGCGATCTTTCAGGCGCTGGTGGGTGAGGATATCGCTGCCGTCGAACGCATCATCCTGACCGCAAGCGGCGGTGCCCTGCGTGATTGGCCGCTGGAGGCTTTGGCAAATGCCTCCGTCACCGACGCACTGGCGCATCCGAACTGGGCGATGGGTCAGAGGATCACCATTGATTCTGCCAGCATGTTCAACAAGGCGCTGGAGGTGATAGAGACCCGCGAATACTTCGGCGTCTTGCCCGACCAGATCGAGGTCATCATCCACCCCGAAAGTCTGATCCACTCCATGGTCGGCTACCGCGACGGCGCGATCATGGCGCATCTGGGGGCCCCCGACATGCGCCACGCCATCGGCTATGCGCTGAACTGGCCCTCGCGTCAGGCTTTGCCGGTGGCACGGCTGGATCTGGCACAGGTCGCGACCCTGACCTTCCGCGCGCCCGACTTGCAGCGCTATCCCGCCTTGCGCCTTGCGCGCGAGGTCATTGCACGACGCGGGCTTTCCGGAGCTGCTTTCAACGCCGCCAAAGAGGTGGCGCTGGATCATTTTCTGGCCGGTCACATTGGTTTCATGGCCATGGCGGGCGTGGTCGAGGCCACGCTGACAGCGGTTGATGGCGACATCGGTCCGGAAATCGGCGGCCTTGCCCTTGAGGACGTGGCCGCAATGGACCATCTGGCAAGGATACGGGCGGGCGAAATTGCGCGCCGCGCAGCAGGAGCGGACTGAATGGAAGCCTTTGTATCTGCGGCGGGCGGCACGCTTTGGACAGCGCTGTTCTTCGTCATCGGCCTGTCGGTCATCGTCTTCGTGCATGAGTATGGGCACTACATCGTCGGCCGCTGGTCGGGCATTCATGCCGAGGTCTTTTCCATCGGCTTCGGCAAGGTGATCTGGCGGCGCATCGACAGACGCGGCACCCAATGGCAGATCGCGGCGATCCCCTTTGGCGGCTATGTGAAATTCCTTGGCGATGCGGATGCAAGTTCTGTCCAAGCGGGCGATCTGTCCGGGCTTTCGGCAGAGGAGCGGCGCCATACCATGACCGGTGCCCCCCTTTGGGCGCGGGCGGCCACGGTCTTTGCGGGTCCTCTGGCGAATTTCATCCTGACATTTGCCATGCTTGTGGGGCTGCTGGCCTATAGCGGCATCGCGCTAGAGGAACCTTCTGTTGGCAAACTTTTGCCGCTGCCCTATGCCGAACAGGAATTGGCGGTCGGCGATGTGATCGTCGCGCTGAACGGCACTGCGACGCCTGACTGGGAAAGCTTTGCCGCCGCCGCCGAGGCGCTGCGCGGCAATCTGACGCTGGATTATACCGTGCTGCGGGACGGGACCGAACAAGTGGTCCAGGCCCCGCATCCGCAGGTGCCAGTGGTGGGCGGGGTGCAACTGCGGTCAGCCGCCTTGGACGCGGGGCTTCAGGCGGGTGACGTGATCCTGAAAGCCGGGGGCCG
>CAIXBE010000401.1 GCA_903917595.1 uncultured Rhodobacterales bacterium | reverse complement strand
CGTGCCGCGTTCGACCAGCCAGGCAGCATCCAGCCGTCCGGCCCGCTCCAGCGCGCGGCGGACGCGGGGCAGGTTGCGGCCGGTTTTCATCACCACCAGCGCGTCGGCGGTTTCCATGTGCCGGACCAGATCATCCTCGGGCAGGGTGCCCATCAGCACGGTCAGCACGTCATCGCCCCAGGTGATCGGCGTGTCGGTGGCATGCCAGCAACCCGCCATGCCGGTGATGCCAGGGATAACCTCGACCGGGACGCGACCCTGCAGGCGGGAATGGAGGTGCATGAACGAGCCATAGAAGAACGGGTCGCCTTCACACAAAACAACTACATCCTGCGTAACCGCCAGATCGGCCAGCCGGTCGGCCCAACCGTCATAAAATCGGGCGAGGGCGTCAGTGTATTCCGGGCTGTCGAACGGCAGTTCGGTCGTGACCGGGTATTCCATCGGATATTCGACCGCTTGCGGGTGCAGCATGCCTTCGACGATCCGACGAGCCTGCCCGGCGCGGCCAGTCTTGCGGAAGAATGCGACATGGCGTGCCTGACCGATGGTGCGGGCGGCACGCAGGCTCATCAGGTCGGGGTCACCGGGGCCAAGGCCCGCACAGATCACCTTGCCGCTTGAGGGGGCCATGGTCATTCCTTCCTAGACGCCAGCGCGTTGACGGCGGCGACGGTGATTGCCGACCCGCCAAGGCGGCCTTTGACGATCAGGCTGGGCACCGGGGGTGCCGCCATCAGCGCGTCCTTGGATTCGGCGGCTCCCACAAAGCCGACCGGGCAGCCGATGATCGCGGCGGGGCGGGGGCAGCTGGGGTCTTCCAGCATGTTCAGCAGGTGGAAAAGGGCGGTGGGCGCGTTGCCGATGGCCACGACCGCGCCCTCCAGATGCGGCCGCCAAAGTTCGACGGCGGCGGCCGAGCGGGTGTTGCCCATGCTTGCGGCAAGCGCGGGGACAGCGGGGTCCTGCAAGGTGCAGATGATCGCATTGTCAGCAGGCAGGCGCTTTTTCGTGATGCCCTCGCTGACCATGCGCACATCGCACAGGATCGGCGCGCCGGCCTCCAGCGCCGCGCGGGCCGCTATCGCCATGCCGGGGGTGAAGTGGACATGCGGTGCAAGGTCCACCATTCCGGCGGCGTGGATCATGCGGACGGCGACGACCTCTTCTTCCGGCGTAAAACGGGCAAGATCGGCCTCGGCCCGGATCATGGCAAAGCTTTGCAAATAGATCGCTGCGCCGTCAGTTTCATAGAGATGGGGCATGGGGGGCCTTCAGAAGATCGGGGATTGCTTGGCGGGACAGGCCCGTCAGGCTGGGGGTATCGGAAGCAGATCCATCGCGGATCAGGTCATAGCCCGACAGGGTAGCCGTAAGGGTCAGACCGGACGGGCCGGGATGGGCGCAGCCCTTGGCGCAGCCCGAAACATGCAGGGCCTGGCCACGGGGCAGATGCAGGGCAAGGGACCATGCAAGCTGTCGCGTGTCACCTCGCGCTTGCGGGCAGGCCGGGGCCCCGGTGCAGGCAGTGACGCGCAGGATCGGATCAGCAGGATCGGTAATCAGACCGGGGTAGTCTGGCAGCGCCTTGGCCCCGACAAGAAACAGCATCCGCCACGGCGTCGGGCGAATCTCATGGCCGAATGTTGCGAGGGCGGCCAGCGTTTCCGCTCGCATCTGGCCGAAGGCCATAGCCACCAGCGCGCCGTCAGCGTGAAGGCCCGGTTCTGGCTGTGGCAGAGCATACGCGGGGGCAGAGTCGCAATCCTCCGGGATCACCCCCCGCGCAATCAGCGCAGCCATCCGGCCCCGGTCGTTGGTCACGCCACCATGGGCAATGAACCATTCCGCCATGGCAATCGCATCGGCAGCAAGGTCGCGGACTGGCTTTCCCAAAGGGTGCCCTTCGGGTCGCAGGATCAGACGGCCATCGGCAGACCGTTCCACACGGATATCGACCGAAGCCTCGGTCAGCACGGGCCTGGGGCCGGTGTCCAGCGCAAAGCCGAACTTTCCGGGCAAGTGGGGCATCCGGGCAAGGGCAGCGGTCAGCGTCGCGGCGAGGTCAGTGGTCGTGGCATCCCGGAACGGGGTCACGATCAGATTGCGCAGGCTTTCGGTCTCGATATCCGGGTCGATCAGGTCGTGCGACCGCAGGTCAGCGATCAGGGGGGTGTGGCTGGACTCGCTTACGCCGCGCAGTTGCAGGTTGGCACGGGCGGACAGGTCGATGATTCCGTTGCCGTGGTTGAGCGCGGCCCGGGCGATGGCGGCGGCCTGCGCTGGGGTCAGGCGGCCCAGTGGCGGGCGGATGCGCACGACAAGGCCGTCGCCGGACTGCATCGGACGCAGCGCACCCGGGCACCAGCCCTTGATCTCGGGTGCAACACTCATACGGCGCGCGCGGGGGTTGGGGCGGTTGTCAAATCGAGCGCGTTCCGCGCAAGGTTCTTTACTCGCCTCTGCGCGCGAAGGGCGCGCAACCGGCTCGGGGTTGCGCGCCGCACGGAAGTATTTCGGCCAAAAGGAATGGCAGGGGTCATGCCGCACCCTCCAGCTTTGCCGCGATGGAGTTGCGGCGGGTCAGCCAGAGACCGGCGTCGCGCAGGCGGCGGAAAAGGTCTTCCATGGCGGCAAGGGCGGCGGGGTTTTCGCGAGCAAGGAAGGCGCGAACCTCGTCGCGGCCCAAGGTGGCGTCGTGGTAAAGGTCGAAAAGATGCGGCGGCACGACCTGTGCCAGATGGGCGAAGGCGGCCATGTGGTCCAGCGTGGCGGCGATTTCCGCGCCACCCCGGTAGCCGTGGTTCATCATGCCGGTCGCCCAGTCAGGGTTGGCGGCACGGGCGCGGACGGTGCGGGCGATTTCCTCGGTCAGGGTGCGGGCGCGGGGGCTGTCGGGGCGGGTGGCGTCAAGGTGGTAAAGTGCAGGCGTCTGGCCACCAAGGCGGGCGACGGCGGCGGCAAATCCGGCCTCGTGGGCGGCGTAATCGCTGGCCATCAGCACGTCGGTCTCTGGCAGGTCCTGAGCGTGGACAAAGGCATCGGCGCCCCTGACGCGGGCTTCGATCCCGGCGCGGTTCTCAGTTGACTGGCCATCGGTTCCGATCGCCCAGCTTGAGGCGCTCAACCACGCCTCGCCGGCGGCAGCGCGGGCCGCGTCGGTGAAGGTATCGGCCGCGGTTCCCATGCCCAAGCCATACTGCCCGGGCTTTGGCCCGAAGACCCGCGCCGCCCGGGTGGTGTAGGGGTTGTCGTCGGCGGCTTCGTCGCGTTGAGAAAGCGCCTCGGCCCCGGCTTCGAACAGCTGGGCTAGCCCGGGGAAGACGTCGCGGAACAGGCCCGAGACACGCAGGGTTAGGTCGATCCTTGGGCGGCCAACCACGGCCAGCGGCAGGATCTCGAACCCAGAAACTCGGGCGGAGCCTTCGTCCCATTTCGGGGCAAGACCGGCCAGATGCAACGCCATGGCGAATTCCTCGCCCGCGGTGCGCATCGTGGCAGAGCCCCAGAGGTCGACCACCAGCCCACGCGGGTAATCGCCATGATCCTGCAGGTGGCGGCGGATCAGTTCTTCGGCCAGCTTGACACCCTGCGCATGGGCATTGCGCGACGGCACGGCGCGGGGGTCGACAGAGAAGAGGTTTCTGCCCGTTGGCAGCACATCGCTGCGGCCACGGTTGGGCGAGCCTGCTGGGCCGGGGGCGACCTTTAAGCCGTTAAGGGCGGTCAGCAGGCCCTTGGTTTCGCCAGCGCCCTGGCCATAAATATGCAATCCGTGGCCGAACTGGCTTTCCTTAAGATCGCAGACAAAGCGATCAATGCGGGTGATCGCTTCGGCGGGGGTGGCGTTAGGCGGAAGACCAAGGTCTTCGGCGACGCCGGAGGCTGACGCCTCATCGCGGATTGAGGCGATAAGGCGGGTGCGGCGGGCCGGGTCAAGGCCATCGGCGGTAGAGTATTCGTCCAGTAGCCGCTCAAGGCGCAGAAGCTCGGGCGGGGTGGTGCTGGCGACCATCGGTGGTGGCAGGTGGCCAAGGGTCACCGCGCCGATGCGGCGCTTGGCTTGGGCCGCCTCGCCGGGGTCGTTGACGATGAAGGGGTAGATGACGGGGAGGGGGCCGATCAGGACCTCGGGCCAGCAGGTGTCTGACAGGGCGACGGATTTGCCAGGAAGCCATTCCAGCGTGCCATGCGCGCCCATGTGGACAAGGGCATGCAGGGATTGCGCCCGGAGCCAAAGGTAAAAGGCGACGTAAGCATGGCGCGGGGTGCGTGACAGGTCGTGGTAGCTGTCGTCGCGGGTGGCGATGTCGCCGCGTTCGGGCTGCAAGGCGATGAGGGTGTTGCCGCGTCGGGTGGCAGGGAAGTGGAAATTTCCGTCCTTTGCGTCGGGGTCAGTCTCGGGGTCGCCCCAAGCCATGGAAAGGTCCTGGCGCAGGCTTTCGGGCAGCGCGGCAAGGGCGTCTTTGTAAGCCTCAAGCGGCCAGGTGAGGGTCTGGGTCAGCGCCAAAGTCAGCTGGGGGCCTTCGGTGGTGGCATATCCGTTGCTGGCAAGGTCGCCAAGCAGCGCCTCGGTCGATGCTAGGGCGTCAAGGCCGACCGCATGTGCCATCTGATGCGCGCGGCCGGGGTAGGTGGACAGGATCACCGCCAGCTCCCGATCAGCGGCGGGGGTTTGCGCAAGGCGGTGCCAGTGGGCAACTCGGTCGACCACGGCCTTGATGCGGATGGCATCGGCGCGGTGGGCAAAGCGCGAGAATTGCAGGTCCGGGTGGCGCTTGCCGGGGGACTTGTGGCTGATCAGGCCGGCGAAAAGGCGGCCGTCCACCTCGGGCAGCACGACATGCATGGCAAGGTCGGCGGGCGACAGGCCCCGGTCAGAGGTCGCCCAGTCGCGGCGGCGGGCGGTGGAAAGGGCAACCTGAAAGACCGGGCAGGCGGCGCCGTCGAACGGGGTCGAGCCATCGTCGGCACGGGCCGAAAAGGCTGTGGCATTCAGAATGGCAACGGGGGGCTGCCGGTTCAGATGACCGCCCAGCCAATCGGCGACGCCGCCGGCTTTCAGACTGGGGGCGAAAGCCCCATAGGCGGTGAAGCCTTCGGCGCGGAGGGCTGTCATCAACGCGTCAACCGGGGCAGTATCCCCGGCGGTCAGATAGCTGCGGTAAAAGGTGACAAGAACCTGTGTCGGTCCGTCCGGAGGCGGGCAGACGCCACGCTCGGGATCATAGAATCCCATCTGCGGCACAGTCTTGTCGCCGATGACCGGGGCAGCATAGATGCCCGCCGCCAGGGCCAGTTGCGCCAGCGCCGCCTGCGCGGCCACGGCCCCGCCCTCGTCGCACAGCGCCTGCAAGCGGCGCAGGGTCGAAACAGGCAGGGTGGAAAGCTGGTCCAGCCGGGGGTCAGGGCGACCATCGGCGGGCAGAACCGCCAAAGCTACACCCTTTCGGCGTGCAAGGTCCTGCAAGGTGGCAAGGCCGTAGGGCCAGTAGGCCTCGCCACCGATGATCCGCACCAAGATGGCCTTGGCGCCGGACAGCGTGCGTTCGGCATATGTATCGACCGAAACGGGGTGTTTCAACGCGATGATATTGGCAAGCCGCAAGGTAGGATGGGCAATATTGCCCATCCTGCGGGCGCGGTCATAGCCCGCCGCAAAGGCCCCAAGATCACTGTCGGAAAACGACAGCACCACCAGATCGGCCGGGTCCTGACCCAGGTCGAACGGTGTATCCGTTTCCTCCAGCCCGTGGCTTTCCCGGAAGGTGACGTGCATCGGTTTGCCTCAGGCCCCCAGAACCTTGCGGATTGCGGCCACGTCGATGTCGTCATGCTCGGCGATGACGACAAGCTGTGACCGGCGCGGGGACGTGCCCCAGGGGCGGTCGAACTGCATGCGCACCCGCGCGCCAACGGCTTGCACCAGCATCCGCATCGGCTTGCCGGCAACTGCGACATGGCCCTTGACACGCAGGATCGACTGTTCCTCCGCCAGCCGGACAATGGCAGCGGACAGAGTGTCAGGGTCGGTCACCTCGGGCAGGTCGATCACGACAGAGTCGAAATCGTCATGCTCATGGTCATCATGCCCGTCGTGGTGCGAGGGACGGGCGGCAAGATCGTCTTCGGCTGCAGCCATCAGGCCGAGGATCACTCGGGGGTCGATGACGCCGTCTGTCATGGCAAGCATGGGAACCTGGCGGGTCATCTCGGCGCTGATGACTTTGCGAGCCTGTGCAAGGCCCGACTCGCCGGCCAGATCGGCCTTGGACAAAAGGATCAAGTCGGCGCAGAGGATCTGGTCTTCGAAGACCTCGGACAGCGGGGTTTCATGGTCAATCGACGGGTCGGCGGCGCGCTGGGCGTCGACGGCGGCAACATCGGGGGCGAAGCGGCCAGCGGCGACGGCTTCGGCATCAGCAAGGGCGATGACGCCGTCCACGGTGATTTTCGACCGGATCGCCGGCCAGTCGAAAGCTTTCAGCAGGGGTTTCGGCAAGGCAAGGCCCGAGGTTTCGATCAGGATGTGATCGGGCCGGACGGGCATTGCCATCAGCGCCTCGATTGTCGGGATGAAGTCATCGGCAACGGTGCAGCAGATGCAGCCGTTGGCAAGCTCGACGATGTTTTCCACCGGGCAGTTCTCATCGGCGCAGGCTTTCAGGATGTCGCCGTCCACGCCCACGGTCCCGAACTCGTTCACCAGGATCGCCAGCCGCTTGCCCTGCGGGTTCTGCATCAGGTGGCGGATCAGCGTGGTCTTGCCCGCGCCCAGAAAGCCGGTGATCACGGTCACGGGGATTTTTGTCAGATCGGTCATGTGGCCTCCAGCGGCGGAATGCGGGCGATGCTTTGTTTGCGGAACACGGTCGGACGGTCACGCCAAGTGACAAGCCCATCCGTGGTGGCGGCATATTTCGCCGCGCCTTCAAGGATTGCGGGGACATCGTCAAGGGTCAGGCGGCCATAGACATAGGACCAGGCCCCGGCCTTGGACAGTGACACGGCGCAGCCGGTGTTGCAGGCGGACAGGCATTCGACCCCGACGATCCGCACAGCTTCGGGCGCGGCCCCTGCAGTCAGCGCGGCATGAAGCTGCGCGCCGGGCGGCAAGGTGCCCTCAGGAACCGGCTCCCCCGCCTTGCAGGTGGTGCAGACATATAGCGTAGCGGTCATCGCAGCCCTTTTCAGGCGGAAAGGGCATGGGCCAGAGATGGCGGTTACCCACCATCACCCGGTCGCGGAACACCCCGTCCGCCGGTTTTCTTCCGTTGCGCTGGCAGGTCTCCCGGCTTGCGGATACGGGGGTCGCCCCCCACGGTCCCCGCCTTCCCGAGCCTTGGCAGGCCAGTGGCAGAAGGGACCTCTCCGGTCACGGTCGCGGGGGCGGCTGCTTGGGGTCGTTTCCGACCTGTCGCATTCCCTCTTCGCCTGTCATAAACAGGAACCAGCGCCAGCCCACCTGAGGCAAGCACCCCCATGTTGTCAAGGACGCGACCGACCATGACCGAGACCATAGCGACACCCGACCCCGAAGCCGAGCTTGCCCGCCACGCGTCGAAGATGGCCAAGAAGAAGGCCGCGCGCGACAAGATCATGGCCGGGAAGGAAGGCGAGAAGGGGCTGATCATCGTCCACACCGGGGCGGGCAAGGGGAAATCTTCCAGCGGCTTTGGGATGATCCTGCGCTGCGTGGCACATGGGATGCCCTGCGCGGTGGTGCAGTTCATCAAGGGGGCTTGGGATACGGGTGAGCGGCGGTTGCTGACGACGCACTTTGCCGATCTGTGCCAGTTCCATGCCATGGGCGAAGGTTTCACCTGGGAAACGCAGGACAAGACCCGCGACATCGCGGCGGCGAGGGCAGGCTGGGAGAAGGCGAAAGAACTGATCCGCGACCCATCCATCCGGCTGGTGCTTCTGGACGAGATCAACATCGCGCTGCGCTATGATTATCTGGATCTGGCCGAGGTGCTGGAGTTTCTGAAGGCCGAAAAGCCTCCGCTGACCCATGTTGTCCTGACCGGCCGGAACGCGGCCGAGGGATTGATCGAGACGGCGGATCTGGTGACCGAAATGACGTTGGTCAAGCATCCGTTCCGGTCAGGAATAAAGGCGCAGGCCGGGGTGGAGTTCTGATCTGTCCACAGTGGAAAAGGTCATTTTACTGAATAAAATCAATGGCTTGTTTGTGGAAGTTCACGAATTGGCAAGGACTTTAACAGGAGGTAGGTCAATGCGGAAATCAGGTTTGACTCTGTTGCTTGTTATGGCGACTCTGGCCATGACAGGCTGCGCGCCGTTGGTCATTGGCGGGGCCGTTGCCGTGGTTGCCGATGAGGCGATCGAACAGGACAAGGGCGGCGACGGATTGTTCTGACGAGCGACAATGCTGGGACTTTCTTTGAAACGGGGGCCGTCCTCGGGGGCATCGAGCCCCGCTTGGACGGCGTTGACACGGAACATCGCCCGACGCTGATCTTGTGGCCACGGTTGCACCGGGGGGTTCACCCCCCGGACCCCTGAGGATATTTCAGCAGAGAGGAAGACCAAAGACGGGTTGGACACCCCGCCACCGGTCTGGTGCGCGAGGTGTCTTCCCCTCTGGCGGTCATCGGCGTCCCCGCCTGTACCGCACCTGATAGATCGCCGATTCGGATGAAGATCCAATTAACCTTAATGGCTTCCTCTCTGCCCAAGTATCCTCGGGGGGTGAGGAGCGAAGCGACGAGGGGGCAGAGGGCCCCCCTGCGCCGGGTGTCAAATGGTGCCTTCACCGGTTTGCCGGGAGATGGTCAGCAGTTCCTGACAGTCGACATGTGCTGCAAGATGGTCAGCCAGCGCATCCAGAGTTTCCTCGACCGTTGCATCATAGCTGACATTGCCCGGCGCAGCACCGAGGCTCGCAAGAAAGGCGCGGCGAAAGGTGTCTTCTGTGAACATGCCGTGCAGGTAGCTGCCCATCACCCGGCCATCGGGGCGCTGGGCGCCTTCCGGCGCTCCGTTCACCGTGAAAAGCGGGGTCGCGCGGTCCGGCCCTTCGGTGCGGCCCAAGTGGATCTCGTAGCCCTTGACGCCGGTGCCGGACGCGGTGTGGACGGCAGTCGTTTCGGTCACGCGCTTGTCGGCGGTCATGGTGGTGGTGAGGTCCAGCAGGCCAAGACCGGGGACAGAGGAGGGGTGGCCTTCGATGCCGTCAGGGTCGGCGATTTCGCGTCCCAGCATCTGGTAGCCGCCGCAGAGGCCAAGGACCCTTGCGCCTCGGCGCAGGGCGGCGGCAAGGTCGATGTCCCAGCCTTGGGCGCGGAAATGGGCGAGGTCTGCGATGGTGCTTTTTGAGCCGGGCAGGATGATGAGGTCGGCTTCGACCGGAAGGGGCTGGCCGGGCTTGATGATCTGCAGCGTGACGCCGGGTTCCTGGGCCAGCGGGTCAAGGTCGTCGAAGTTGGCGATGCGGTTGAGGTGGGGGACAGCGATCAGGAACTTGCCCGTGCCTTTGGTACCACCAAGGTCGGCGGCGTCTTCCGCCGGAAGGCGGTGGGCATTCGGGAACCAAGGGATCACGCCAAGGCCTTGCCAGCCAGTGCGCTGTTCGATCAAGCGATAGCCGTCGTCGAAAAGCCGGGGATCACCGCGGAATTTGTTGATCAAGAAGCCCTTGATCATCGCGGCATCGGCGTGGTCAAGGACGGCTTGCGTGCCGACCAGCTGGGCGATCACCCCACCCCGATCGATGTCGCCGGTCAAGATCACTGGCACTTGCGCAGCGCGGGCAAAGCCCATGTTGGCGATGTCATTCGCGCGGAGGTTCACCTCGGCGGGACTGCCGGCGCCTTCGACGATCACAAGGTCGACTTGGGTTTGCAGGCGGTGGAAGCTTTCCAGGACCGGGGCCATCAGTTGCGGTTTAAGCGCAGCGTAGTCCCGGGCTTTGACCGTGGTCAGGCGCTTGCCCTGCACGATCACTTGCGCGCCAGTTTCGGATTCGGGCTTCAGAAGGACGGGGTTCATGTCGACATGCGGCTTGACGCCACAAGCGCGGGCTTGCAAGGCCTGCGCGCGGCCGATCTCTCCGCCCTCTGCGACGGCGGCATTGTTCGACATGTTCTGCGGCTTGAAAGGCCGCACGGTCAGGCCCTGCCGGGTGAACAGGCGGCACAGGCCAGCCACCAGCAGCGACTTGCCGACGTTCGAGCCTGCGCCCTGGATCATGATCCTTGCCGTGGGTGCCTTTGCCATCGTTCTGCGTCTGTCCCTTGTCGGCTCCCGATCTGGCCCGGCTTAGCGGGCAATCCGGACCTCGTCGATAGGGTGCAGGGCCTGCGACAAGGTCGCTATCACCAAAACGGCGTCGGTGATGGTGCAGACGACCCTTGTCCGCCGGGGATTAGACTGGGTCATTGTCCGAAACTGGAGGGGCAGATGCCGCTGTTGTCCGTCACCGAAGCCCGCGCCTTGATCCGGGGTGCCCTGACCGGCAGCGGGCTTTTGACGACCCATGCGGGCTATTTCACCGAGGCGATTCTGGACACCGAGCTTTCGGGGCTGGAGGGCCACGGCTTTTACTGGCTGCAATATTATTGCCAGCACCTGCGGTCGTGCAAGGTGGACGGCAAGGCGATGCCGGAGGTGACCGCGCTGACCCCGTCCAGCTTTCGCGTAGATGCGCGGCACGGGTTTGCCCATCCGGCAATCGAGGCGGGGTTCAAGCACCTGATCCCGGCGGCAAAGGCGCAAGGGATTGCGGCGATGGGGGTTCATAATTCCTACAACGCGGCGACTTTGGGCTACCACACCGGAACACTGGCTAAGGCGGGGTTGTTTGCCATTGGCGCGACCAATGCGGTGCCGACGGTGGCTCCTGTTGGTGGGTCGCGCCCGATCATCGGGACCAACCCGATTTCTTATGCCGTGCCTGCGCCGAACGGCGAGATTGCGTTTCTGGTTGACCAATCGGCAACTGCCGTCGCCTGGACAGCCGTGAAGCGCGCGGCGGAGGCTGGCAGCCCGATCCCGCTGGGCTGGGCGCTGGACGCGGCGGGGCAGCCGACTTCGGACCCGCAAGCTGGGCTGGCGGGATCGATGGCTCCGTCTGGCGGGGTCAAGGGCTTTGCCATCGGCTTGCTGGTCGAAGTGCTGTGCGCGGCCCTTGCCGGGGGCAATCTGGGAACCGAGCAGGGCTCCTTTACCGAAAACGACGGCAAGCCCGTCGACAACGGGCAGTTCTTCATTGCCATTGATCCCGGCGCGCTGTCGGGCGGCACCTTTGACGCAACGGTGGCTAAGCTGGTCCGGTCGATCACCGACCAGGACGGCGCGCGGCTGCCGAACGCACGGCGGGTTGCCAATCAAGCGCGGCTGGCGGCCCTTGGGCTGGAGATCGAGGAAGATCTGCTGGCGCGACTGCGGGGGTTCGCGTGACGCCCGCCGAAGTAGGGGTCTTCTTGAAAGCGCAGGGCCTGTGGCAGGGTCCGGTCGCGGTCACGCCCCTGAAGGGGGGCTATCTGAACGAAGTGCTGAAAGTTACCACCGGCTCGGCGACCCTTGTCCTGAAACGCTTTGCGCCTGCTGCCACCGGCACGCTGTTTCCAAATCTGCCGGCTGATGAGGCCCGCGCGCTGAAACTGCTGGGGCCGCTGGGGGTGGCTCCGCGCCTGTTGGGCTATTGGCCCGATCAGGCGCTCATGGCTTGCAGCTATGTCGAGGGCGGCCAGTGGCAATCCGGCACCGGGGATGTCGCGCGGTTGCTGCTGCTGAAGGAGGCCGCCGAACCGGCAGGGTTCCGCAAGGTTCCGACGGATCCGGCGGCGATCATTGCTGAAGGTGACGCGCTGTTCGCTCGATGCAAGGTCAGCCCGGCGGCGGCGCGGCCTTTGCCAGTTGCGGTTGACCCTTTGCGACGGCTGTCGCTGGTCCATACCGACCTTGGGGCCAGCAATCTTATCGGTGCAGGCGCAGGGTTGAGGATCATTGACTGGCAATGCCCGGCGGCGGGTGACCTTACCGAGGACATCTACAGCTTT
>CAIXBE010000400.1 GCA_903917595.1 uncultured Rhodobacterales bacterium | reverse complement strand
TCCATTGAGTGACCAACTTGTATCCGGCATAAATAGGCCTCGATCAAATTCGTCAGGGTAGTATGGTTTTCTGCTGCAAAGCGTTTGGCATTTTCAACCAGATCACGTGGAACTCGAATTGTCAGGTTAACTTTCTCCATAGCGTTGCTCCTGCGATGATTATTATTTCATTCTGGATCGCAGTCAAGTGGCATTTTAAAGCAAAAAGCGCCAGCACCCTTTTACAGGTACCGGCGCTTTTTGCGCTTGCGCGTTGTAATTAGACCATCCAGTCAGCTTGGAGCCACACGGAGGTCATAACCCAACAGGGATTACAGGCAACAAGAGATCAGGCCAACACGCTTTGTGACAATTAGTTCAGCAGCATGATCCCGGTGTTGCGGCTGCCAGTCACCATACGGATCACGGCATCAACGGAATCGGGAGTGCAGTGGAAGATCGCGCCACCCAGAGCGGGACGCCCATTGGTCAGGCGGATGAACTTGCCAGCCTGCATCAGTTCGGAGCGGGTGATGTTGAGCGGGGCCATGTCCTTGTTGAAGACGTTCTGGATGTAGACGGGTTTCACTTCGCCGGTCGTGGCGTCGACAATCTGGTCGGGCATCGTGGTGGATTCGACGCGGGATGTACCACCGTAGAGCTGGTTGGCGGTCGCCTTGATCTCGGTCCAGGCCTGACCGATTTCATTCTTGCGGATGCGAAGGAAGGTGCGGTCCATCGTCAGTTTGTTCAGGAAGACAGTTTGTTCACCCTTGCCAACTTCGTCGCAGTGCCCGGCTTCGATGGTCTTGTTGAACCAGTCGGTGACAACGATGACATAGCCCATCGCAATCAGGCGGGCGATCTCATGGCGGCGAATGGCATCCAGGTCAGCACCGTACTTGGATTTCTTGGTTTCGTAGCGTTCGCGGCCAAAGCGGTCGGTGAAGGTCTTGGGGGAACCATCGGCGTTCTTCACGATGTAAAGGGCTTCCTGGTTGGACTTCTCTTCGATCAGTCGGCCGCAGGTGAAGCGGTTTTCATCCATGCGAGTGCTGTGCAGTACAACCCAGCCGGTCCGGCCAGTCCAATCGGATTCCTTGTAGGTGACCAGGCGATCACCACCGGGCTGGCGGTCGACGCGGGAAGCAACGGGTTTCTCGATGATGATGTCCTTGTTCTCGATGGGCTGCAGTTCGCCGCGGATGACACGGGCATAACCGGCGCGTTCCTGGTATTTGCCTTCGGTGTGCGGGTAAACATGCAGGTTGGGCTCGAAGATACGGAAAGTGCCGATGATGTTGTCGATCACGACCTTGCGCGCGGAGGCAACTTCGTAGCGAGCGGCGTTGTTTTCGTTGGATGCGTACTCGACCTTCTGGAGCTTCTCGCCGTTCAGCAACTTGACAAGGGCAAGTGGACTGACATAGGCAACAGTGGAACCGCCAGGACCGAAATCGCGACCCATGTTCCAGGCTACGCAGCCACCATCAGCGGTGCGGGCGAATTGCTTGTAAGCCTTGAACAGATCCTTGGCGATCTCGGCAGCTTTGTCCATCTGTTCAGCAGATAAAATTTGGGTTTCGTTCATGTTGTTCTCCTTGTATAAAATAGATATCAATGGGTGTCCCGGATAGAATAGAACTGGTCAGAGAGTTCTGACTGCGAGCAAACCGGGAAGCTTTTTCTCCTAGCCGGGTTGGTATCCCCAACC
>CAIXBE010000399.1 GCA_903917595.1 uncultured Rhodobacterales bacterium | reverse complement strand
GCGACGGCGTTCGCCGCCCGAGGCTGTGGCAACCGGGGCTTCGGGGTTGAACTTCAGTCCTTCAGCCACGACCGCAAGCCGGTATTCCAGCCCCTCGGGCAGGTTCGAGGCCGCAAAATCGCCAAGCGTGGCAAAGCCTGACAGGTCGGGGTCCTGCTCCATATAGCCCACACTGACCCCCGGTGGCACAACGCGCACGCCCCGGTCAGGTTCGACCAGGCCGGCCATAACCTTCATCAGCGTCGACTTGCCAGACCCGTTGCGGCCAACCAGCGCGACACGGTCGCCGGGCTGGACGGTCAGGGTAAGCTCGTCAAACAGGGGATTGCCGCCGTAAGTAAGCGAGATGCCGGAAAGCTGAAGAAGGGGTGCGCGTGCCATGGGCGCGAGGTAGAGTGGGAATTGATCGGCGTCAACGTCTGGTGGTGGCGGGGCTGTCATGGTCTTGTGAGAAAACGACTCTGCAGGAGAACACAATGGCCCCTTTGACCGGCATCACCATTCTGGACCTGACCCATGTGCTGGCCGGCCCCTTTGCCAGTCACACCCTGCAGGATCTGGGTGCGCGGGTGATCAAGGTGGAAAGACCGGGGACCGGCGATGACACCCGCGCCTTTCCGCCGTTCGTGGACGGGCAAAGCGCCTATTTCGCGACGCTTAACGCGGGAAAGCAGTCGATTGCGCTGGATCTGAAAGCGGAAGCTGACCGGGAGATATTTGATCGCCTGCTGACCCGCGCCGATGTGCTGATCGAGAACTACCGTCCGGGTGTCATGGCGCGGCTGGGCTATGGCTGGGATGACTTGTCTGCCCGCCTGCCCCGGCTGATCTGTGCCGCCGTATCGGGCTTTGGCCAGACCGGACCGGATGCGGGCAAACCGGCCTATGACATGGTGGTGCAGGCGCGGGGCGGGGTGATGTCGATCACCGGGGAAACAGGTGGCCTGCCTGTCCGGGTGGGGGCCAGCATCGGCGACATCGTCGCGGGCATGTATCTGACGCAAGGGATTTTGGCGGCGCTTTATCAGCGCGAAAGGACCGGGTTTGGTGCTTACATCGATGTTGCCATGCTGGATGCGCAACTGGCGATTCAGGAGCATTCGGTGGCAATCACCAGTGCCACCGGCAAGCCCCCCGCTGCGACCGGGGCCCGGCATCCGACGATCACCCCCTTTGCCACCTTTCGCGCCGGGGACGGGTTTGTGGTGATTGCTGCGGGAAATGACCCGATGTTTGCCCGCCTGTGCCAAGTGCTTGGGCTTGGGATTGCCAGCGACCCGCGCTTTGCCACCAATGCCGCGCGCTGTGACAACCATGCGCTGCTGAAGCGCCTGATCGAGGCGGTGACTTTGGGACAGACCGTCGCACATTGGATTGACGCGCTGGAGGCAGCCGGCTTGCCGACAGCGCGGGTGCAGGACATGGCGCAGGTCCTGCGCGATCCGCAGATTCTGGCGCGGAACATGGTTTCGAATGTTGCCGCCGAGGCCGGAGGCCCCAGCTTTACCGCGCCGGGCAACCCGATCAAGATGTCCACCCTGCCCGAGATCACCGCCCGCGCCCCAGCGCCTTCACTGGACGGGGACCGGGCGGCGATCCTTGACTGGTTGGCGCGCGCCTAGTTGGCCGGGCCAAAATCCTTCGAAGGATTTTTCAAATTTCTTCGAAGAAATTTGGTCCCGTCCTGTTAGGCTGGCCCCATGCCGTTTCGCAGCCTTGCCCCCGACAAGATTATGACCACCGCGCTGCGGCTGGAGCGTCGCATTGCCGAACGCTTTCCCAGCCGTGGCCTGGCCGAAGTTGCAGGCGAAGTTGTTGCAATGACGCGACTGGTCAATGACGAGGTCGCTGCCCTTGCCCCGCCAATCTGGGGCTTGCGTGCGCTGATCGGGGCGGTCGTGCTGGCGGGGGCGGCCGTGTTTCTTTGGGTCGGCTCGATCATCTCACTGACCCAGGTCGGGCAGGATGCCGTAGGATCGGTCCAAAGCGTCGAAGCGGCGATAAACACCCTTTTGCTTGCCGGTCTGGGGTTCGTGGCCCTGACAAGGGTCGAGGCCGGCGTCAAGCATCGCCGGGTGGCGCGCGGCCTGCATCAGTTGCGGTCGATCATCCATGTCATCGACATGCACCAGTTGACCAAGGACCCGGTGACTTTGGTTGCCGATTACACGCCCACGGATGCCTCGCCGGTTCGCGACCTGACCTTGGGCCAGATGTCGCGCTATCTGGACTATTGCACCGAGCTTCTGGCGATCACAGGCAAGCTGGCAGCGCTTTACGCGCAAGCCGTGCCGGACGAAGGTGTCGCGTCGGCGGTCAATGATATCGAGCTGTTGGGCTCCAGCCTGTCGCGCAAGATCTGGCAGAAGATCACGCTGATTGATGCCCGCACCCCCGCCCGCAAG
>CAIXBE010000398.1 GCA_903917595.1 uncultured Rhodobacterales bacterium | reverse complement strand
CTAGTATCACAACTTTAAGGTTTAGCTCTTCCATTACATAAAGACCGAGTTCATCGGCATCTTTATCAACAATGTCCGTCTCACTGCCACCTGGATATGGGATGTTGGAGTTAAAGAATAGGCTATCGCCATCAATCCAAAAGCGCGATCCATCAGCATGAGCGACTTGGAGCATTGCGATCAAGACTGCCGGGTATAGAAAACAGAAATTTACCACGTCACGCATCTCCAAGCCGTCACTATTTCTGGTTCCTCCCAGAACTTCACGCAATCTATCTTTAGCTACGTTACGCTCACGGCCCATTCTGGGGCATCCCTCAAAGCGCGGCGCGCAAAGCGCGTGGCGGTTCGTTGCTTTGATCGTTGTGCGATTACGCCCAGGGCAACAATGCGAGCGTCACCAAGTGCGGCGCCTGCGGATCCAAAACTATGGTAGGCCGAAAGAATTCGCTGCGCCAAATCTTCTACAGCGGACCGTTGAGCACTCGAAAGCGCGCTGAGGTCGCCTACGAGCAGTGCGTCCCCATTGCTGTCCCAGGCAAAGCTGTCGAACAGTGAAACATCGAGGGTTTGCCTCTCACCTCTCAGCCAGTTCAGGGTGCGCTTGATCAGGTTTTTTTGCGGCATGGCACCAGGATCGGGAGCGATCATCCGGCTTTCTCTCAGGCCGGAACTGGAGCGTGCGGCAGGTTGCCTGCTAGCCGCAACCTGGAGCCGGGCGAGAGCTTCGCTACTGGGGCGGTTTACTGAACGTATTAATCGAGAAACGTGCGCGTCGTATTGTGGGGTGGGTGCACTCGCGGGCATGCATTCTGAAATTGAATGGCCCATCGACAGGCTTGCCATCAGCGGAACTTTCCTCATTCGAGAAAACCCTTCTGTCGCTTCACCGGCATCGTCGACCAGAACCAGGCTGGTCATGTGAGTGCAGAGGTTGTGTGCGCGCGCAAATGCCTCAGCCTGTTCCGTAGGCAGAAGGGGAAGTGCCAGAGCGGCGGCAAAGCGACCGATTGCGTCGCCCTCGGTGCCAGCTTCATGGCCTTGGACAGACCAATTGGCACGTAGATGAACCCCACCCCGAAGCGCGGTTACACTCTTGGGGCCGGCTTCAGTTGTTTCTCCCTGAACCGCCGCACCAACTTGGCGCAAAGAGGTGAATGCCGAACGCAATGCTGAAGCAACGTCGCGCCCGGGTGCATACATCACCTGGCCACCCGTAAGTGCACAGAGATGGCCGATATTCGCGTCGAGGCTCTGTGGTCCAGCGAGAATTGCCGAGATACGCGGCCCTTCGCCCTTCAGTTCCTCCACCATATGCGCCCATGTCTGGCCGTCGGTCAGTACCAGAATGTCCCGTGCGCCCTTGGCCAGTGCGGCATGAATGGCGTTAGAAAGTTCCGTTCCGCCATTTGGACCATCCAGCTTTTCGACCAGCTTTGCGCAGGCCGGTCCGCGCGCCGCACCGAGAAGTTGGCAGTCGCTATCAAACTGCCAAAGCGTGATGCGGTCCGTTACGCGCATCAAGGCAAGCTCGGCGACCAAGCCGTCCCGCATTGCCTGCCAGACGGACGCTGTCCCATCCCGAACAGGGCTACCGGTGGAGCCTGACCGGTCTACGATCACGTGCAGGTCAAGCGCGACTTCCCCCGATCCTACTGGTGCAAGAGTAAGGATTACAGTGCTACCGTCGGCCGCCTTTCCGCTGAGTTGGCCGAAAGTTCCGCCTTCGATCCGCAGCTCCACAGAACGATCCAGCAGTAATTCCAGCCTCTCATCCGGAGCCAGTGTCTTACCGTTCAACATTGCGCGACCTGCATCAACAGTGACCGATAGGCTGGCGACATACCGTACATCGGCGGTGACGAGATCGTCTGAGGGGAGTAGGGGGGAAGTTCCGTAGAGTTGCCCCGCGGTCATTGGCAAACGCAGGAACGGTACCCCTCCGACATCTGCCAGCGGCACAGTCTGCTCAAGCTCCACCAAAGCCTCAGCCCCTGGCGGCAACGCGCCGACCGACAGGATGTGAATGCCGCGAAGAGCTTCCTCATGCAGGACGCTCAACCTGCCCTCATCCAGCGCAGCCTCATATGTCTCGCGCGCCTCGGCCCGCTCTCTTGCCACCCCGATCATGCGCCGCCCGTCAATGGTGGCGGCCAGTCCCGTCACCACAGCGTCGAATCCGACCGGGAAGGTCATCACGGCCTCGATGGGGTGCTCTTCGGTGTTGCGGAAGCTGCGGGTGGTCCGCACAAAGGCCAGCCCTGAAACCACACTGACTGAAATTTGCGTCGCCACCAGCGGCACGGGCGCTGGCTCTCCATCGCAAAAGGTTGTCAACCCGTCGTAGAGCGTTTCCAAGCGATGGCCGAGCGCAGTAGCCTGCATAGGTTCTATCCTTTGTTCGTATATGCCCCAAGCGCCGCCCTAACTGCTGCCAGGATGGCCTCAACGTCCAATTCCTCGGGTGGCACCTGCGGATCGACCCGCAACTCCACCGCATGCCCTTGCAAGATCGGAACGGCATCGTCGAAAGCCATCAGAACCTTGATCGAGCCGGGCTTCATGCCCATCCTATGCAGCGACAGATACCGTCGGCCTTTCGTCACATGCGTCTCGTCATAAGCATCAGCGGAACGGCCCGTCCTGGCCGCTGGAGGCAGGATGCCTTCGGCGATCATGAAGCGGATCTGGCGCGGTGGGATGCCTAAACGGTCGGCAAGTTCAGCAAGGGTCATTGTCGGTTCATCAGTCCAGCCTTCGGGTTCAACCCCAACGAGACAAGACATATGTCACGTTTCTTTCGTCGTCAATAAACTTGACAAGTTTTTTGTCTTTTTGTTCTGACACCCTGCGGCGACCTCGGCAGGGCGTAAACCCAAGTAGCTCAGTCGTCGCTTGGCGGGCTCGGACGAACCACAGCAAGAACGCCTGGAAGGGACACTTTCCGCAGCTCAGCACAGGGCTCAGGGAGATCAAAGCGATCTAAGTAAACTTTGATCGCACGGACCAGTTCTGCGTCAACACCCTCACCAGTCCGCATATCTTCAATCGAACGCCGGGACTTTTCGACTGTCATCCACTCAGTCTCCGGGGCATCTGCTGCCAACCAGCGCGCGCGAAGCCAAGCCTCGTACTGCGTGCGCTCTATAGGCGAAAGCAGCTCAGGTGCATGGAACGCCACAAGGCGGCGACCAAGCTGGCGCAGGCGGGCATCACTCAGAGATGAGGCAATCTCTTGGCGCCGCCTCCAATCCGTACGCTGGAACTCGGCAAGGAGGGCCTTGTCCGAGTGGCTGTAGAAGCCCCCGAAGATCTGCCGTTCGACCTGGGGCACCGGTGCCGCAGCATCCTCAGGAAACCGGGCAGCCAGAGCCTGTGCAACACGCGCCCGAAACTCGGGCGCAGTCGCGATCACCTTGGCACGGCGCAACTGGACGTCAGTGGGGTGCGGAAGCGAGAGAAGCGCCGGTGTCTTGTTCAACGACAGTGAGCGAATGATCTTTGGCGATGCATCGACCGCGGCGAGCAGTGTGGCGTCATCCGCGCCGAAAAACTCGGCCGGGTCAGCCGCGTCCAGATCGAAGAACGCTGCCTGGTTTGGGTTTCTAGCCGAATAGCCACAGAAGCAGCCCGTCGTTGCGCGCGGCAGACCGCCTCCAAAGCGTTCGACCAGCGCCAAGGGCTGGAACGACTGCAATCGGGCCTGCACATGCCCCTTGTCATGATTGCCCAGGAGCTCTGCCCACAGTTCAGGCGCGCGCTGGGCAATCTGACGCGCGATATGGATAGTCGCTTCGACATCACCCAGCGCGTCATGCGCGTTGTGCCCAGCATATCCGTTTAGGGGCGCGATCCGATCAAGCTTGAAGCGCACGCGCCCGGTCTCATCAATGGGCCACTCAAGCAGATCAGGCTGGCGGTGCCAGACGGCATAGAGGGCTGTCAGCAGATCAAAGCGCGTGTTGCCGTTGAACTGGGTGACGTAAATGTTGGGCTGCAGGTTCTGGTAGAAGGCCTGACGCAACATCTCCTCATCGAAGCGAATGCTGTT
>CAIXBE010000397.1 GCA_903917595.1 uncultured Rhodobacterales bacterium | reverse complement strand
GCTGTTCACCAGCCAACACCTATGCCGTTTGATTGCCGGTCAAACCTGCCCACTATCCCGTGGAACGACTGCCCACCTTCGCGTGGAATGGCTGCCCGCGATCCCGTGGAATCGATGCCCGCCATCGCGTGGAACACGCAAACCGGACGCCTACGCACCCGAAACAATTGCGACCGTCCAACACGCGCTATTGCGCGGCATCGCGGTCACTTATCAGCTTGAAGAGGGCGAGATCCTTGGGGAGCCTTTGCCGGCCCGAGACAACCGGCGCTCAATCCTCGCCTATGAAGCGACAGAGGGCGGTGCCGGTGTCCTGAACCGCCTAGTTGAAGACGCACACGCCTTGGGCAAGGTGGCGCGGGAAGCGCTGTCCATCATGCACTTCGACAATGTCGACAAAGCCATCGCCGCCGGTAATGCAAAGCTGTTGGTTGATCGAGATGGTGATGCCTGTGTTCGTGGCTGCTATCGCTGCCTGCTTTCCTACTTCAACCAGCCAGATCATGAACTGATTGACCGAGCCAGCGATGAAGCAAAGCAAATGCTGATCGATCTGGCTCGTGGTGAGGTCATACTGGCCAAAGGTTCACCGCGCTCGGCAGGTGCCGAGGGATGGGAGCCAGCCTTCAAGGATGCCGGTATCCCGGCACCCGATAGCGCTTCCGTCAGTTTTGCGGACCAGGAGATGAGTTTTGCTTGGCGCAACCATTTTGTTGCTGCTTGTACCGCAACCCTCTCAGCGGCTGCGCTGGAGATCGCTGAAGCTAAAGGCTGGACGCTTTTCGAATTGCCCGAGACTTGCGCGGACGGAGTGCCCGATGCGCTGATTTCGATGTTCAAGGATTGATCTGATGACCGTTAATTTTGCTCCCGGAGACTTGGTGCGTGCCCGTGGACGTGAATGGGTGGCATTGCCGCCCCCGCGCGAGGGCATCCTTGCACTGCGCCCTCTTTCCGGCAGCGAAAGCGACACAGTCATTCTCGATCCCTCCCTTGAAACCCAGCCTGTCACAGCTGCCCGTTTCGATTTGCCATCCGAGGCTGCGCCGACTGTCCAGTCGAAGGCCGCACTCTTGGCAGACGCAATGCGGCTGACACTTCGACGGGGAGCAGGCCCCTTCCGCTCGGCCGCCCAGCTCGCCTTCGAGCCCAGAACCTATCAGCTGGTCCCTCTGCTGATGGCGCTTCGTCTGCAGGTGCCGCGCCTTCTGATCGCCGACGAGGTTGGAATCGGGAAAACGATTGAAGCAGGCTTGATCCTTCGCGAGTTGATGGACAGGGGGGAAGTCGATGGCTTCTCAGTGCTTTGCCCGCCCCACCTCGTCGAGCAATGGGTCGGGGAATTGAAGCAGCGGTTCGGGATCGAGGCGGTTGCCGTGACATCAGGTAGTGCCGCGAGGCTGGAACGCGGCCTCCCGCTGGCCCAGACCCTTTTCGATGCCTACCCCTACACGGTGGTCAGCCTCGACTACATCAAGGCCGAAAAGCGTCGTGAAGGCTTCGCGCGGGCATGCCCTGATTTCGTGATCGTGGATGAAGCCCATGCCTGCGTGGGAACGCACAAGGGCAAGCAGCAGCGTTTCGAACTCCTCGCTGGCCTTGCCCGCGATCCAGAGCGCAGGATGATCTTTCTGACCGCAACACCCCATTCGGGTGATGAGGACGCGTTCGGCCGCCTTCTTTCGCTGATTGAGCCGTCCTTTGGCGCGATGAATTTTGAAGACGCCCGCTACCGGGAACGTCTGGCACGACATTTCGTGCAGCGCCAAAGGATCGATCTCGTCTCGGGAGAGTGGGGTGAGAACCGCGCTTTTCCCAAGCATGAAACTAAAGAGTCCCCGTACCGGTTGTCGCAGGCGCATCTCGATTTCCAGGAAGCGGTGCTGGATTATTGCTTTGGCGTTGTCTCGCGCGCAGGCTCTGGGCTTCGGGAACGGCGTTTGGCCTTCTGGGGCACACTCGCCCTGATGCGCTGTGTCGGTTCGTCGCCAGCGGCTGCCCTTAGCGCTCTCCGCAACCGCATGTCCAATGAGAACGACCGACTTGAGCCGCAGATCTACGACGAAGACTCCGATGATGAAGATGCTGTCGATATCGAACCAAGCACCGGCTTTGACACCGATCCGGCACTCTTGGCCCTTGTCAGCCAAGCAGAAGAACTGATCCACACGGCCGACCCAAAACTTACGGCCCTTATCGATGCGCTCATGCCGCTGATCAAGAAGGGCGTGAACCCCGTTGTGTTCTGCCGCTATCTGGCAACAGCTGAGCATGTCCGAAATGGCCTGCGGAAGGCGTTTCCCAAATTGGCGGTGGAAGCCGTAACAGGTGTTCTGACCCCCGATGAGCGCCGTGACCGGGTGGCCGAAATGGCATCGGCCGACGACCAGAAGGAAGTTCAGCGTATTCTGGTAGCTACCGACTGCCTGTCCGAAGGGATCAACCTTCAGCAGCTGTTTGACACGGTCGTTCATTACGACCTGTCCTGGAACCCTACCCGGCATCAGCAGCGCGAAGGTCGGGTTAACCGCTTTGGACAGCCGGCAGAGCTTGTCCGCTCGATCATGATGTTTTCACCAGATAGCGCCATCGACGGGGCTGTACTCGAGGTTGTCCTTCGCAAGGCGGAGCAAATCCGCGAGGCAACAGGCGTGACTGTGCCGCTCCCTGACAATCGAGGGCCGGTTACAGATGCATTGATGGCTTCGATGATGTTGCGCAGGGGTGGAACCCGGCAGCTGGCGCTCGACCTTCGCCTTGATGATGGCACGAAAGCTATGGAAACGCGCTGGCGCGATGCATCAGAGAGCGAGAAAAGATCCCGTGCGCGCTTCGCTCAGAATGCGATGAAGCCGCAGGAAGTGGCGCCGGAATGGGAAAAAGTCCGCACACTGTTGGGATCTCCAGAAGATGCCAAGGTATTCATCGAACGGGCAATGTCGCGCTTTGGTGTGTCACTTGAACCTCGGAAGACCCTCTTGGTTGCCCATGTCCATGCGCTGGAAGCGGGCCTGAAAGAACGGCTGACCCAACGGGGCCTGTCAGGCTCTGTCCGCCTCGCCATGGTCGAGCCCGCTCCGTCAGGAACTGCGCTGCTAACAAGAACACATCCCTTGACCGCCACCCTCGCCGAGGCACTGGTGGAAGCATCCCTTGACCCCGAGGCCTTGTCTGGTCTTGGAATCGGCCGGGTTGGTGCCTGGCCAACCTCAGCCGTACAGCAGATAACCCGGGTGGCTCTCCTTCGAATCCGGTTCAAGCTGACTGTCCATGCGCGAAAAGAGCGCCTTCTCCTCGCCGAAGA
The DNA here is from genome assembly GCA_903917595.1 of uncultured Rhodobacterales bacterium. Classification (GTDB taxonomy): domain Bacteria; phylum Pseudomonadota; class Alphaproteobacteria; order Rhodobacterales; family Rhodobacteraceae; genus Tabrizicola; species Tabrizicola rara. The sequence continues at coordinate 1,844 of CAIXBE010000397.1, read as the reverse complement.
GGCTGCTCTTGTCGCACTACAGGGCAACAAAGTCATTGCAAGCGGCGAAGCGGCCCGCGCGCTCCTGAACACGCCCGCTGCCTCTGACCTCGCTTTGTCGGCTCGGGACCGTTTCATTGGTAAAGCAAAGGAGGACCTGCCCAGCTTGCTCGACGGCCCGTTGGCTGACTTTGTCAAAACCCGTGCCGAAGAGCTGATGCAAGATCATGCCCGCCTTCGCGCCGCCGCCGGATCGGCCTCCCGCGTCACGGTTGAGGCTGTACTGCCGCCAGACGTGATCGGTCTCTTCGTTCTGATGCCGAGTGAGGTCTGATCATGGCACGCAAACCCATTGTCGACATGTCCGCTTGGCCGTCGCTCAGCCTCGAAGGCAACTTGATTGCGCCCGCCATGGTCGCAAGCGTAGACCGCCGCGAGGCGCCCGAGCAGACCGAGGCCGATTACCGCATCCGCAAGGGCCTCACGATCCGCGAGGAGATCTCGACCGCCTTTCGTGTTGGCCAGTCGCACTTCGACACCTTCGCCAAGATAGCACACCCCTCGGCCGATGCGACGCGTCGGTTCATCAAGGCCTTCCTGCAGGAAACCTTCGGCTTCGATGACCTCGCCCCAGCGGAGGGCGCCTTTTCCTTCATCGCGGGTGGCCGGGTGCCGATTGTGGTCGTGCCCCCGTCTGACGAAAAACTTGACCGGCGCAGCGCGACCCTTTCGACCGACCGCACACGATCCCCCGCTTTCGCGCTTCAGGATCACCTGAACGAGCATGACGAAACCCTCTGGGGCCTTGTAACCAACGGCACCCTGATCCGCCTGATGCGCGACAACGCATCCCTGACCCGTCCGGCGTATATCGAGGCCGACCTTTCGCAGATCTTCACCAACGAAGATGCCGCTTCCTTCGCTGTCCTCTGGCTCCTGATCCACCGCACCCGCTTTGGCGTCACTGGCGCCCCGGCCACCGATTGCGCGCTGGAACGCTGGCGCGATGCTGGATCCAAAGAAGGAGAAGTCGCCCGTGACCGCCTGGCCGTCCAGGTCCAACTCGCGCTCAAGGTTCTCGGCTCCGGCTTTCTCGAGGCCAACCCCGACCTGCGCGACAAGCTGAAATCGGGCGAGATCAACCTGACCGAATGGTTCAACGAACTCCTGCGCCTCGTCTATCGTCTGATCTTCCTGATGGTTGCCGAGGATCGCAACCTCCTGCATCCCGAAAAGGCCAAGCCGGACGCCCGCAAGCTTTATGCCGAAGGCTACAGCATCGCTGCCCTACGCGCCCAATGCTACCGCGCCGCTTCGTGGGACAAGCATCACGACCGCTATGAGGGCATCAAGATCGTCTTCCACGCGCTGGCCAACGGGCAAGAGGCGCTGGCGCTCCCCGCCCTCGGCGGCCTATTCTCGGGCGACAAGCTGCCCCACCTTGAAACCGCCCGGCTGCGCAACCGCGCCTTCATGGAGGCGCTCTACCGCCTCTCCTGGCTCGACCAGAAAACCGGCATGGTCCCCGTCAACTGGCGCGCGATGGAGACAGAGGAGCTGGGCTCCGTCTACGAATCCCTCCTCGAACTCCAGCCGCAGCTGGGCGATGACGGCAAGACGCTGATCTTCGCCTCGGAGGCGGCCGAGCAGAAGGGCAACCAGCGCAAGACCACCGGCTCCTACTATACGCCCGACAGCCTCGTTCAGGCGCTGCTCGATACAGCCCTCGACCCGGTGCTCGACAAGACCGAGGCAGAGGCGGACGATCCCGCCAAGGCGCTGCTGAAGCTCTCGGTCATCGACCCCGCCTGCGGCTCGGGCCACTTCCTGCTGGCCGCCGCCCGCCGCATCGCCACGCGGCTGGC
>CAIXBE010000396.1 GCA_903917595.1 uncultured Rhodobacterales bacterium | reverse complement strand
GCTGTTCACCAGCCAACACCTATGCCGTTTGATTGCCGGTCAAACCTGCCCACTATCCCGTGGAACGACTGCCCACCTTCGCGTGGAATGGCTGCCCGCGATCCCGTGGAATCGATGCCCGCCATCGCGTGGAACACGCAATGCACCCCGCTAAATGGGGGATTATCGATGGAAAGAACCCAACCCATTCGCGGTCGAACACCTCCCAGTCGATCAGGGCGGCCAGCCTCACAAGTTCGTGCCGCGGATCGATCGTATTGACCAGCCTTGGCCGAAGAAGGTCATCCTGTTCAGGTGAGCGTTGGCGGTGCTTCATGGCAGAACCGAAATTGCAGAGTTTTTCCTTGAACTTTACAAAAGCCTCCAGCCTGAGGCGAGAAAAGCCCATCTTATTCAACACAACATCAATGAGATGGCCGTCTTTCAGAGCAAACTAAGGAGCATCTTCGTTTCTCAAAGTGTGCCGGAGATTTACAGGGCATCGTTCTGCTGAACGCGCCTCAAGATGTTATCTGCATGGCCATCAGACTGAAGGTCAGTGCCAGAAGCGCAATCAGGATTGCCATCGCCGTCGGCGAACGGATGATCTCCCACAGGAGCCGAAGCACCCAAAACAAGACTGACAGCGCAATCAGGCCGCCAAGAAAAACGATTATGATGGTGACGCCGCTGTTGGGCTCCATGTCCTGTTCCTTTGAGTTAGGGAGATTTCTTGGGTGATTTCGTGAGGGTCAGAATCTATCCCAGAAGCCAGGATCGTCCTGGGCGGCATTGATCATAGCCTCTTCCAGAGTGAGCACTGTCAAGACGAGACCGGGTATCCGCGGCGTTCCGTCTTCCTTCTCAAACTGGGCATCCAGTTTTGCCAAAAGATCGGATCCTGGTACGTAGGGGGCATCAATGAAAATTGCGTGCGGGCCCGCTCCAAGGCTGATCCAGTCGGGCTGGAACGCGCCGCATAGCGCCCAACCAATTCCTTCGCGGCTTAGCCATTCTGTGGCCTCCTCCAGCGCTGGATGATTCCGGGTGGGGCTACCATCGGGCGCGAGGATGTTAAGAAAGATTACGTCCTCGTTACGTTCACGGGCGACGGCGTCGATTGTCTTGATGAGCAGTACCATTGGAAATCTCCTGTTTGTTTGCGGATATTGGCGGGGAAGTATTAGGCTAGCTTATTGCGCTGCTCGGCCTCACGCGGCGTTGAAGTCGAACATATCTTCGAATTCCATCGCATCTTCCTGTTGCCGATACGGACGGATCATCGCCTCGAGCGAACCGCCGGTACGAACCCCGCAATGCTCCAGAAGTGCGTGCAGTTCTTTTCGCAGCGTTCGAGGGATGTGCTGGTTTTCTGCAAGCTTGGCTTCGGAAAGATACCAGCCGAACGGCGCTTCTTTCTGAAGGCAGAGCACGACGGCAGGTGCGCCCTTCTTCGTCCAAACATAGTATTGATGGGCGCCTTTGAGGGATTCTGCCACGAAGGCGTGCAGGCAGTTCTTGAAGGTCCTTGAAACGCCAACAAGATCGGTGCCGTTCTGCACATGGCGCAGCCCCAGCGCGCTGATCACTGGTTCCGCAAAGGGAATCTCGAGATAGGCTTCTTCAAGAATGCGGGCGGTCTTTTCGCCAGCGCAGATGCGGCTGATGTGATCCGCGCGCAATTCCGGCTCTCCCAGCACGATGCGATAGACGTCCATGAAACGCTGGAATTCATAGATGCTGTCAAAGCTCTGTGCCAGTGGCACAGCCTGGGACGAGCGAGGCATTTCCATCAGCAACTCGACCAAACCATCGGCAAGCGTGGAGCCTTGGGTCACCGACAAGAGCTGCAGCGCAAGTCCGGGAACGTCGGACACGAGCGTGAACAGGTCAGCATACAGTTCCGCACCTCGTGCACTGTCGCCGAGACGCGCGAGGAGACGCAGGAAACCCTTTGGGCAGGAGCCATAGCATTCGGCGATCAAGTCTGTGCTGCTCGCGAGAATGAGCTTTTCCAGCAGGGCAACGCGCTTGGTTTCGTCGCCTTCCAAAGCGTCGAGTTGCCCGGAGTTCTGGAGTTGCGCAATGACCGCGAAGTAGACTTGACGACGGCACGTTTCGGTAAGGACCAGGATAAGCGAAGCTGCGCCAAACACCAGTTGCACGGCCGGGGTGAGCGTGTTTGCAACCGTGCGAAGCAGAAACTCGTTTTGCGGAACGACCTGGCAGACCTTGGCCAGATCGAGCAATTCGCACTTGAGCGTCTTGCGGGCTTCAGGTGTAGAGCCCGGCTGAAAAAGGCTGGAAAGGCGCAGGGAAAGAAGATCTTGCATCGGGGACCTCGCGTCTGGTGAAGACTCCCGAACTTAACTGAGAGGCCTGACAAGACTGGTCATACCGATCAAGGGGGCATTTATTGGCCTTCGGGGGGGGGCACCAGGAACGGCACTCAACTCTGACAGGCAGTTCCCATGCTCTCACATATTTCGGCCACGACTTTTCTCAGCGCCTCTGGCTCGATCCCGGTCAGATGCTCGCTCCAGCGAAAGCACTCGTAAGCAACTTCGCGGATGCTCTCGCATGCGAAAGACACCTCTACCTCACCGGTCGGCAGCCGCGTCATGGTTTGGGACGGATGGAACTGGTAACTGGCAAGCTCATGCGCGCTGGCGGCCTTGAAGCGCAATGTCCACTGGTGGAATTGGCCATCGTGGAACGCCCCGAAAGACTGCGTGACATAGGCTCTCGCGTCGAAGGCCGCGCGTCCGGCGGGTTCGTCGCGTTCTTGCACATCTTTGATCCCGGTCAACGCGTAATTTCGGATCCCTTTTGCGTCTTCGTCGTGACCAATAAGGTATGCACGGGGCCCGACAACCAGCGCGTAAGGGGAGACATGCCGTAGGGACGTCGTCTTGCCCCGCACATCCGTGTATGAAAACCCGATCTGCTGATCTCGGGTGATCGCGGCAAGGAGTTGGCTGCGGATGAGGGGATCAAAGGACGCCTTTGGTCCCGGCCTATGCGTTACCTCGATGCTGGAATCCAGCACCTCGAGATCAGGGTCCAGGCGCAAGAGTGTCGCGCGATCGAGACCTGCCTGGAGGCTGTCCCGAAGGTCGCGCAGCGTCTCTGCGTAATCATGGTGCCCCTGAGCGCGCATGAAACTGGCAATCGCGGTCAGGCTTGAAAGTTGCTCAGCGGAAACAGCCGGCAACCTTGTCTGAACCGTTGGCAAAAACCAGAATTTCTTTTGACTGTCTTCGGCAAAGTGAAAATCCAAGTCTGGTTCAATGTCGACAAGCGCCGAAAGGTAGCGTCGGGCGGACCGTTCGGAAATCTCCATCGTTGCCGCAATCTCTTCGACGCTCAGGCCAAAAGTCTTTTTCCCCGACAAGAGTTGGATCAGTCTGACCATGTCCTTCGCAGGTCTGTGTCTGTCGACCATGTCCCCCTCCAGCGGATTCAAGAAATCCCTGTAGTTTATCTTATGCCAGGTATGACCACTTTTGACAACCCTGGGGGTTAGATAGTTGCGCGTCGCTCAAACGGAGGTTTGCCATGAATACCACGCCACAGATGCGCTTTCTTGCTCTGCACGACCGCCTGGCCGCTCTGCATCCAGACGCCATTCGTGAGGCAAAAACACTTGCCGCGGCGACAGTCGACCCCCATACGGCTTCGCCGGACGCAATCTGGCGCGTGCTTTTTGATAAGCCACTTTTTGCCAACGCCCGCGTTGAAGTCGCCAAGCGCTGGGTGGCGAGCCTCGAAGACGAGATGCAAGGAGCCTGGAAAACCTGGGGGGCGGATCCCAAGGTTTTCAACATCCGCCAGGTACGTCCCGGCGTGAAGCGCGAGAGCTTTGAAGTTCAGGGGGCATTGGCCTTGGAGATCGTTGCACGGCAGAGCATCGCATTGCATCGTCTCTATCGTATCCAAGGCGCTGCAACGGCCCTGCGTGCTCGGGTGTCGCGTCGCACTCCCCCCTTTGCGGATCTCGTCGGGCGCTCTCTCGCAGACATCATTCCAACCCTGCAGAACGAGTTTGGCCCGGGCTGGGGCGTCATCACGGTCTTGCACGCACTGACCGATATGGGACTGGCGGTGAAACCTGATCTGCATCTTGTGAACACGATGCGCGTCCTGAAACTCAGCAGCGGGCTTTCCAACCGCAAGGTGCCCGATTTTCGCGACGCGGTCCGGATCAATCAGGACGTACGCGCGCTTCTGCAGGCACTTGGCCGCTCCGATGCTCCATCCGAATTGCGCTATATCGACAAAGTGCTGATGGACTTGTCCCATCGTGGTGTCTTGTCTGAAGCAGAAAATGGTTGAGCGGATCATGCCGGTATATCGGAACAGTCTGACGCACCCGATCCGTGTCGATGCACTGCCGGTTTCCGGCGGCATGCTCGGCTTAACCTTTTGCCCGGGCAAGCACGGAGACAGCCTTACCGGCTTGCCCTGGTCGCGCGACCTTGATGTGGATCTCGCCGCGCTCCGGGACTGGGGCGCGGGGCTGGTCGTCAGCCTGATGGAGCGGCACGAGTTTGATCTTCTCCGCGTTCCGGACTTGCCAGAAGAAATCATCGCACATGGCATGGAATGGGGGCATTTGCCGATCGCAGATCAGGGTGTCCCAGGGGCTGCGTTTCGCTTGGCATGGCCTCGAGTTCTGGCGGATGTCCTGCGTCGGCTGCAATCCGGATCGACTGTGATCCTGCACTGTCGTGGGGGACTTGGGCGGACAGGATTGGTAGCCGCGCTTTTGCTGATTGAGAGCGGCATGAAACCCTTGGCCGCCATTCAGCAGGTCCGTCGTGTTCGGCCCGGAGCGATCGAGACCGATGCGCAAGAAAGGTTCGTTCAGCGCTACATCATCTCCAATGCGCAATGAACCAAACCGCCGGCAAATGAACAGAAACAACTTGGAAGGGGAACAAATGACATCAACCTACTTACAGAAGAAGCGCGACAATCACATCAAGTTTGGTCACCACAAGATGGCTGAAAAAATGGTAGCCGATCTGCGTGTGAAGCACGCGACTTTGACAATCGAGGGGCCCTGCGACTGGGAGAACGGGCGCTACATCGCGGTCTTCTTGACCCTTGTTCCGGACTCTATCCGGATGCTGATCCAGTTGACGGATAGCGGCCTCAACCAACACGTCTATAACCTCAAGCCAATGTCCGAGGGAAAGGTCGATGTGGACCGTTTCGTCAACCACATGACGGCAAGGCACCCCGACGTCCCGCTTCAGAACGCAGGCCTTTATGCAAAACTTCCGGCTTGGAAGAACCGGAGGGCCTCAAATACTGACCTGCAGGGCGTCAGTGAGCAGGTTCTCCATGCCCAAAGGTTCTTTGTTGGGACATCCGCCACAGGGTCCTCTGCATGACCTGGTTTGCGCGCATTACGGGCTTTCCTGAGGACAGTTATCAAAAGGCGCGGGATCGCCTGCGGATCATAGAGGGGATGTTGGTCTCTGAAACAGACGGGACGGAACGGGCGGTGGGCGAACTTGATCTTGTTTCGCTCGAGACCCTTCGTACTCGCGCCGGCGGTGTAACGGTGCCGGGCCACCTTAGGCTGGATACGGTTGAGGGAGACGTGCGCCGCCTGCATGTCGAGCCAGAAAACGAGGGGGCGGTCTTTCAGGTCGCATCCCAGTTCAACTTGCTTGAAATGACCAGCCCCTCGGTAACCCCTGAGCATGGCGTTACCGGTTATGCACTGGACAGGACACAGGGACCAGCCTGCGCAATTGCAGCTGGGGCCGGCACAATCTTTCGCAATTACCTCGTACCGGTTGACGATCAAATCGGACAGACTGCCGAACGCCAGCTTGACGGTCTGGCAGATTTGGGGACGGCGCTTGCCCATGACATGGGTGTTCAGCCTGAACAACTCTGGCAGATGCGCAACGGCTACGCCCTGCCGGACCGGGTGCAGCTTGCCCGCATCGAAACGCATCTGTCGGGGCTGTCCAACGCAGAGCGTGACAGGTTGCGCGGCCTCCTCCGGGTGGGTCTGCATCAGAACGTCGGTGTGACAGAGCCGGGTGCGGCACCGGACGCACGGGTAACGCAGGTCTACTGCTCCGCCCTTCCCGTCGCCTACTCCCGGATCCCCCAAGTCGAGTGGACTGGCTTTGCACTTCTGATCCTGGAAGCGGCTTACGAGGCAACACTGCTGGCCGCTGTCTTGAACGCGGACCGGGGCGGGTCGCGGCGTCTCCTGCTGACCCGGATCGGTGGAGGCGCGTTCGGGAATGACGACGACTGGATCAGTTCGGCGATCCTGCGCTCGCTCCGCTTGGTGGCGGGCCAGGGTCTTGAGGTCTTGATGGTGAGTTATGGCCCCCCGAATGCGGCTATCCGCGGCGTCGAGGCGGCTTGGCGTTTGGAAACGGGCGGGGTGGCGAAATGAGTATAGTCACCCTGACCGGGGCCGGTATCTCGGCCGAGAGTGGGCTTGGGACGTTCCGCGACAGTGACGCCCTTTGGGCCCGCTATCAGATCGAAGACGTGGCGACACCCGAGGCCTATGCCCGCAACCCGGCACTGGTGCACGAGTTCTACAACTTGCGCCGCCAAGGCATGCGCGCCGCCGAGCCGAACGCAGCGCATCATGCGCTGGCCGAACTGGAGCGGCGCCACCGGGGTGAGGTCCTGCTCGTCACCCAGAATGTCGACGACCTGCACTGGCGGGCTGGATCACGGAAGATGGTGTCGATGCACGGGCAATTGCAAAACGCCAGATGCGCGGCCTGCAGCCATGCGTGGACTGCGCCTGACCTGATGTTCCCCGAAGACCGCTGCGAGAAATGTGACGCGCAGGCCTGTCGGCCTGATGTCGTCTGGTTTGGCGAGGATGTCCGCTTTCTGGAGGAAATTGTCACGGCAGTCAGACAGGCTGATATCTTTGCGCTCATAGGCACTTCGGGCACAGTGTACCCTGCGGCGGGATTGTTGGAGCTGGCGGAAGCCTGCGGTGCAACGACGTACGAAATCAATCTGACACCATCAGGAATGCGTCCTTCGGCGCAGAGCATTCTGCTTGGACGCGCAACAGAAACGGTTCCCAAGTGGGTAGCTAAGCTTCTGAGGTCATGACCTATGGAGAAGATGACGCCTGCGATCCCAGGACAACTGCCCTTAGGCTTGGAGAGATCTGCGAATGTGCGGCGTAATTTCGGCAAGGCGTTTGTATGGATGAACGCGGCCCTAACAGCGCTCTTTGCCGCGGCTCCCTTTGTCGCTGGTGCGGAGGAAATGGAGGGCGTGTGGCAGGGATTTATCGGCACAACTGACGTTCAGATGTGCCTTCAGGACTTCGGTAGCGCGCCGATCGGCGCCTATTACGCCGTGGAAGACGGTGAGATCGTAACCCTGGAGGCACACGCCTCCTCATCTGGTTCCGCGCTCACAACGTGGGAAGAGTTCGGCACGGATGAAAACGCTGTACTGGCCTTCACGCAGCAGGGTGCGGATCGGCTGACGGGCACGCGAACAACTGGGCGCGGGAGCGCAGAAATCTTCCTGACACGCGTCTCCGTTTTGCCTGCGGAGCAGCGTGTCCCCGGTTTCACCAATTGCGGCAGTCACGCTTTCAGCGCGGATCGGCTCTCGGCGGAAGATATTGTTCAAACAATACCGGCAACCTGGCATGACGTCTCTTACACAAAATTGCTTTTCGAAATGAAAAAATCGGAACTGAGACTTGAGAGCTTTCAAATCCATGGGACGAGTACTTCTGTGCAGCAAATCAATACTGAGCTTGCACTTGGATTTCCGACTTTGGATCCAGATGCGGATGTCCTTGGCTGTGCGCGATCGAACCTTTCTTGGAGTGGGCGCGACGGTCTCTTCATTCAACGCCGATGGCCAGCGTTCTTGACGGGCAGTCTCCTTGTGATTGCTACCGAGAACAACATTTATTGTGGCGGCGCCTATCCTGAGACATCAACTGAGTGGCAGGTGATGGATCTTGAAGCCGGGGAGCAGATTGATACTGAAACTTGGTTCGACGATGAGGTCTTCAGTCAGTTCAGTGTAGCCGCTGCGGATGACCGCTTCGAGGCGGACCAGGCATTCGTCAAAGAGTTTATGAAGTTTTATGAGATGAGTGGTGTCGATCCTGTATGCATCGAAACGCTAGAGTTGGGCTCGGATTGGGTCATCCGGCCTTCGGACCAAGGCATGATATTTATGCAAAACCTGCCCCATGCGCTGCAGGCATGTGCTGTCGATATCTTGATGCCATATCAAGATGTTTGGCCCTTTCTCAGTGAACGTGGCAAGGTCACAATTGCAAGATTTCAGGAGGTATTGAAGACGCCGTGACGGGTCTAGGACATATAGGTTTTGGAGACTAACGTACGAATAAACCACAAGAAGCTGATCTTTCGCGAGGCTGAATCGGGCAACTTCCAAGCTTTTTATCCTACTGTGCTTGCGTTAAGCAGAATAGGCCAGCCGATACCGCAGAATAGTTTACCTGTCCTATGCATATTGGCGAGAAGGAGGGCCTGCATGTAACCCGTCGCAATGGGCGGTAAGTCACCTGATGGTGCCGCGGCACGGCTAAAGCTGCAACGCAGGAAGAGCAGTCACTCGCACGATCTGTGTTGATCTGCCCATCGGACTATGCAGTTATGAGCGCATTTTCGTCTGACTATAGGCAAGGCTAGTTTCTAGGAAATTTTCCTAATAAATTATTGGGAATGGATGCCTCAGAGATCAATTTTTCATAATCAAAACTCTTGCGTATGCAGGAGTTTAATGTACGCGGGATTCTGAATTATAAGTCTCAGCGGGCCTTGCGTAGAAAGACAAAATCGATCTGAGTAATGATAGATTGGCACGCACTGTGTATCTCGATAATGACACCTGGAACCTGAAGAGAGGGAGGTAAGATTCTTCGAGAAAGACAATTTCGTTGTGGCGTGACGATCAAGTCATGCAGCAAGATGATCCTCAACCTCACGATCAGGGAAGGCTAAAGCAAACATGAACGTCGCGCATCGTTCTACCTTGGTCGTTTACGGGCGCCTCGCCATGCGGGAGAGCCGGCTGACGGCAGGTCGCGAAGGCCATCATGGCCTCCAAATCATGTCCTTCGAGCAGGCGGCCGTCCGGCTGGCCGGCGGCTTTGTTCGGCCCATAGATGATGAGAGCCTTCGTGCGGCCGTTCAGGCAGCCCTGCCAACGACGCCGATGGGTGAGCTGGAGAGCATCAAGATTCTACCCGGTATGATCGACGCGGCGGCCAACACACTCCACAAGGCTTGGCGCGCGGGTATAGACCTTGCTCTTCGCGCGGCCGATC
>CAIXBE010000395.1 GCA_903917595.1 uncultured Rhodobacterales bacterium | reverse complement strand
GCTGTTCACCAGCCAACACCTATGCCGTTTGATTGCCGGTCAAACCTGCCCACTATCCCGTGGAACGACTGCCCACCTTCGCGTGGAATGGCTGCCCGCGATCCCGTGGAATCGATGCCCGCCATCGCGTGGAACACGCACACACTGTTGCCACCCGCCAACCCGACTTCAGCAAGGCTGATCGGACTTCCGAGTCGCGTGCGACATTCCGATCGAGCTTGGCCGTCCAGAATTCCGGGCGCGTGGATGGGATTGTGGCGTACCGGCAATTCTCGTGTCGATGCCAGAAACATCCGTGGACGAAGACCACGGCCCTGAACTTTGGCATCATTATGTCGGGTTTACCGTGGATGCCCTTGGCATGAAGGCGATACCGGAAGCCCAAAGCATGCAGTGCCAAACGAAGCGCGAGTTCTGGCTTGGTGTTCTTGCCACGTATCCCGGCCATCATGCGGGACCTCGTCTGACTATCGACCTTGTCTGTCATATGCATCCTGGCATCGGCTCGTTGACTTGGTATACAGCCATTGGGCGGACTTCGAGAGGTTAATGATTTGCCAACCACTTTCGGCATCGTCGACTTGTTTGCCGGTCCTGGCGGCCTTGGAGAGGGCTTTGCTTCCCTGGAAATCGGCGGCCGGTATCCTTTTCATATCGGCATATCCGTCGAAAAAGAGGCTTCCGCGCATCGCACTCTGACCCTCCGTGCATTCTTGCGCGCCTATCGCGCAAACCATGGGCACACTCCGGAGGCCTTTATCGATTTTCACGCCGGTCTCTCTGAAGAGCCAGACTGGCAAAGCCTTGACGCAGCATCTTGGGAGCAGGCCACGACAGAGGCTCGATGCCTCGAGCTGGGCACCAAGCAAGCGTCACACGCGATTGACAGTGCGATCGACGATCTGAGGCAGAGCTTCGACGATACGATTCTGATCGGGGGCCCGCCCTGCCAAGCATATTCCCTTGTTGGGCGAGCCCGTGCCAAAGGCAAGGTCGGGTACGTGCCCGAAGATGACGCCAGACACTATCTTTTCCGTGAGTACATCGACGTTCTGGACCGTCTGCGTCCGGCCGCCTTCGTAATGGAAAACGTAAAGGGCATGTTGTCGTCGACGGTCGAAAGTCGCATGGTCTTCGAAATGCTAATGGAGGACCTCGCCTCTCTCGGGACCGGGCGGGGCCAGCGATACGATATGCGTGCTATCCGCATCGCCGATGGCAGGGCATCCTTGGTGTCAGCCGCGCAGCCGTCCGACTTCATCGTGCGTGCGGATGAGTTCGGAGTTCCCCAACGCCGTCATCGGGTCATCATAGTCGGGATTCGCTCAGACATTGCGAACCGAGTACAGGGAAAAAGCATTGCTATTTCTGGTTCCCGCCGGTCGGTCAGTGACGCATTCAGCGGGTTGCCCAGGTTGCGCAGCGGCATCAGCCGTGGCCTCGACAGCCCGATCGCCTGGACAGGTGAGGTGATCGATGCGGCAAAGCTGCTGGCGGAAATCTTCAAGAACAGGGATGACCGGACGCTTCGGGATGATTTCCTGAATGTAGCGCGCGGTATTAAAGGCGTCGGACCGATAGCGCGCAGCGGCTCGCGTCTCCCAGAAAACTACGGAACGTCCAATGATGACCTGATGCGCTGGCTGGAACGACCAGATTTGCGTGCCTTTGCCCAGCACGAAACCAGAGCTCACATGGCCTCGGATCTAGGCCGCTATCTTTTCGCATCGGTGTTTGGTGCCAAACACCAATACAGTCCGAAGGCCTCAGATTTCCCGCTCGCCCTCAGCCCAGAACACAAGAACTGGCACAGTGGCATTTTCAATGACCGCTTCCGCGTTCAACTGGCAAATGAGCCATCGACAACCGTGACCAGCCACATCTCGAAAGACGGCCACTATTTTATCCATCCCGATCCGATGCAGTGCCGCAGCCTGACGGTGCGTGAAGCCGCGCGACTGCAAAGCTTCCCTGATGATTATCTCTTTCTCGGTAACCGAACGCAGCAGTATGTCCAGGTTGGAAATGCGGTTCCACCTTTCCTCGCCCGCCAGATTGCTTCGCTAATCCATATATCTTTGACAAATTCTGGCACCCAAGACGACTGAGCCCCATTTTACCCCGGCTTGCGGCGCGCAACTCAGCTGAACTCCGGCAGGCTGCGCTTCGGCTCGGCATAAGCATGCTCTCGAACGATATCCCAACACTCTTCCTTCTTTGCCCATTCAGAGACAATTTTCTGACCGGCGCTGTCACGCAGTACGTCGTTGACAGCACTGCCCCATTGCATGATCAGTTGCGCGAATTCGTCTGAGATTCCCTGCTGCTGCCAGATGTTCGCGAGAGATATCCGGTCACCAAGTCGGTTTGCGATTAGAGAGACGGTATAAGCAGAAATATTGGCTTGGAATCCTTGGAACGCCGGACGGATGATCTTCTCCGCCCGCCTAAAGACTATTGCTTGCGCCATAAGGCTTTTGAACTCAGCAAGATCGGGCACCTTTCCGCTTGCTAACACTTCCCCGTTGAATAGCGTGAAGTTTTTCTGGGAACCCAGCGCCACCATGTGCGGCTTCTGTCGCCATACATGCACAAATTTTGCAAGATCAGTCTTTGTGACCTTACGCGACGACGGCATCGCGTTCTTTAGCTCCCGCTGACGGGCCGGGGTTTTTCCGTCACGAGCCAGCATCACGTCATAGCTGCCCGTGGCGCGCTCGTAGAACCACCGACCAACACCATCCGGGCAGTAAGTGGTGCCCGACAGGCGTTCCATCTCAACATGGAATGGCTTGTTGGCAGAAAGATCGGAGACCATCACTTGGTTTTGGCTATTTGCGTATCGCGAGATGTCTGAGATCAGCGCTTCCTCCGATGTCTGGTCGCTTGACCGGAGAACGATGATCTTGGCCGGTACGCGTACCGCGGACAGGTCCACCTCGGGAAACTTCCTCTTGGTGAAATAGATCGATGCGGTCGTCTGTCCGCCATTTACGATTTGCATACCCCTGAGCCATGCGATGCCCGTGCCGCCGTCTTTTGAAGTCCCGATACTGAGCTCGTCAGCTACGACGACGATGCCGTTATTGTATGCGAGAAAGCGATCCGGTGCCGTGCGTAGGGTGTCGCGTATTCCCTTATTCACCTTTCCAGTCTGGCTCAGAAACGAACGCACATTGGCCTCGAGAAGCCTCGATCCCCATTTCTCGTACAAAGACCTCAGCATCGTACCCGGGAACGCTGCAAGAGCGTAGTCGTACTCGCCCGAAATGCCCGGAACGTATACGCAGGGGATAGGACTTCCGAATGCCTCATCGAAATTGACCACCAATTCGTCCCGCGGCTTTCCTTCCGACAGATGGCGATATAGCCTTTCGATGTCCATCACATCGAGCAAGACCGACTTGCCGCCGATCTCGCGCGGCTTGAAGCTCTTTGTTTTCGACACACCGTCAGTGAGTACGTAAATGCGCACCTGATCCAGCGCGTCGTAGCAATCCCGAATAGTCATAATGAGAGGATATGCATCCTCGTCCGAGGGATCGATCCTTCTCGCCAACGTTCCGGATACCGTTGCATTTAGAAACCTGATGCACTGCTCGGCAGCCTTGGTTACGTCGGCCTCCGGAACCGACGTGATTTCATCGGCGCCGAGATAGAGGCTGACGAATAGATCAAGCTGATCGAGATCCTCTGATATGGCATATCCGCTGAGCCTTAGGATTGCCGTGCCGAGCCTGCGTTCCACATGGAGTACCTGCGGATCACTAGTCATTCCGGCGTCCGCCATATGTTGCATGACGATTTCAGAGAACACGGACACCGGATGCGGGAATGGTCCGGGCTGACCTGTGCGGTCTGCTACCTCACGGTTTACATCGTAATGCATCTGAACGAGAAACTCTTCAAGTGTCATGGCTTCAATTCTCCTCCGAACGCCACGAAGGCTTCTTCCAGATCGACCGTGGCAATGTCGACGAGATCGAGGTCGAGTTCGTATTTTGCCGCTCGGACGGCCAAGGGAGCGGTGCTTCGCGTAAGGCGAGGAAAGGTCTGCTCCATTCGGAAGCCGCGCTCGTCCATCGGCTCGAACCCACGTACGTACTCAGTTGCATGGGCGTCGTCGTATCCAGCGAGTAGAAGGTTACGCTCTAGTCCGATGCGACCCTGATCCCCCGCTTTCTGCCTGATCACTTCCACCATGGCCGGCAACGTCAGCGCCGCGTCTTGAAGCGAGAACCTTAGCGCAGCAAGGAATACTGAGCGACCTGCCACGTCGTCGAGTTGCTCAAGTGAGCTAATCCATGCGGGAAATCCGTTGAGCGAAATCGTCGCCTTCACCTCTATGTCGTGCGCAAATCCAATGAAATCGCGAAGTCCGTTCGCGGGGCCCTTCCAGCACTCCATGACCGCTGATGGCGGAACGCCACAATCGAGAAGGCGATTGACCATGAACAATTCTCCGAAAAGGCCCAGCTCTTCCTCGTCGGACAGGCGCCTGTCGCGCTGTCGCTCCATGAACTGCTGCCAGCTTCGGATGCGAGACAGGAACTGATAGTAGGCCCGTTGCTCCTCGCCCTTCGCTGCGCTAACCGAAGAGAGAAGATCCGCCGCCATCAAGGTAAACATATCAAGGCTCGCGGTATCCTTCCTCGATACCCCGAACCAGATGTCGAATCCGCCACCGGGCGCGTCCCCAACCCTGCTCACCGAGAAGCCTCTTCCCTGCGGCAGGTCGTTCGCGGCCGGGGCTGATATGCCGAAACCGACCAGCAATGCCTCTTCTCCGGCGGGGAAGCGGACACCTGCCCGACACCTGCCGCTACCTATGGGTATGGTGCGCCAACCGTCGGTACTTTCGGCTGCCCTGCTCAGAGATCTCCATGTGGACAGAAGCTCTTCGTGCTCATTCAGCAGAGCCATATTGCAGCTCCCATGCCACGTTGTTGACGCTGTAGGGAATCTTTGTCCCCAATTCGCTCGTCGGGAAACTCACACCGATGCCTATTATGGGCAGCCCGATGGATTGGACCTTACTATGGCCGCTTTTTGCAGGGTCGATCGGGTAGAGGAGCAACAACCCACTGCTCAAACCACTGGTGCCGCGCACGAATCTCACCGCCGGGCCGTTCGGCTCCTCAGGCAAGGTCGCTCGCCTGCCGGGGTCTTTCTGCCATGCGGCTTGGGCGATGGCCAGCGCGCGCTTCCACTCGTCCTGATCGAGGTCGATAGCTTCGTCGCGTGGAGACAACAACCGGCCGATGCGATAATCGTTGCTCGTGGCGAATTCCTTATCCACTTGGCGGGTAGCGAGTTTAAAGCCTGAAATCGGCTCGAAATCCGCGCCGGTGCCCCCCATGACCGCGACGGTCCACCTCTGCAGCTCGCCTTCGCGAGCGAGCAACTCCACAAAATCCGCAATCAGATTGCTGCGGGCCTTCAAGGCGTTTTCACTGGTCGTGTAGGTTCTGAGGAAATCGAGGACTGCTTGATGGCCCACGTTCTGCCAGATACGGCCCTGCCAGGTCTGCTCGGTGCCCCCTCTTATGCGCCGAATCTCATCCGGGTTCTGAGGCTTCCCCAGCTGCTCGAGAAGCTCCTTCGCCGCGCGCAGGTTCTGCTGGATTTTGGTCTTGTCAGTGCTGAACGAAACCGTCTCAAGAAGCTGGCCACTAAAGGAAAGCATCAGCGTTCGGGCAGCGCGCATCTTCATGCGCGACGTAACCATCAGCACAGGGTGCGACTGCACTTTGAGGCCGAAGTCTCGCGGCGTGCCGCCGCTGGCGGCCATCATCTCAAACTCCTCGCGGAGTTCCTCCGACGCGTCGGCTATGTGCCCGAACCATTCAGACAGCTCCCGGGTACAGTAAAGGCGGCACAGGTCGATATAGCCCGGTCGGTATCCGAACCAGCGTCCCATCTGCATGAGTGTGTCGTACATTTTGGACGACCGCAGGAAGTAGCTGACGGACAGGCCTTCCAGCGTCAACCCACGAGACAGCTTGTCACCGCCGACTGCAATTACCTTCAGCCCTAGTCCTTTTGCGTCAGCATAGTCGAGCACATCCTTCGCCGTACCATTGATCTTCCGGACCTCGATATCGGCGACGGCGTCGGCGAGAACAGCTTCCACGGCATCCCAAGCCAGCGCCTCTTGAACTTCGAGATCTGGGTCCGATATCCTGATTTTGGCGGTGGTCAGCGCGAAGTCAGCCTCATAGAGCGTACGCAGACGCCCGAGCACCCCCCTGCTGTCCACTCCACGCACGAGACGCTGGCGCATCGACTTGAGGTAAGACTCGACCTGATCGAAGACATGTCCTTGGACTGCCGTGAAGCGTGTAACATGGATGAGCATCGAGCTGTGCTGGCTCTCCTGCCCTCGCAGGTGCCTGATGGCGCAGACGAGGAAAAAGGCATCAATCGCCTGCTTCAGAGACTCAGGTAATTCCGAACGACCTTCGAACATGGGAAAGTGTCCGCTCTTGTGCTTTGAGAACATCCACCCCGCAGTATCCTCATCTGTCGACCAGTCCTCGATGTGCCGGACGACAGGCAGGCTGCCGAAACGGCCGTTCTCTGTTGGTCGTCCGAAAAGACGGGCGGGTCCGACATAATTGCTTGGTGCGCCTAGGTTGATGATGAAAGAGGCGGGGAAAAGGTCGGGGCCCTCCTCGGCAGTTGCGCCCCTCTCGTGGATGAAAATGTTCGCGAACGGAGTGGCGGTGTAGCCGACATAAGCCGATTTCGAGAAGCTGATCAGCAGCTTGCGGATGAGTGAATTGATCGCCTTGGGCTGATGATCCGCGTTTGGGCGTCCCTCCTCGTCCATGATGTCGGCGCCCGTGTCGACAGAAGCGTGGTCGGCCTCATCATCGATCAGCAACAATGGCAGGTTGGTGACCATCCGCTTTCCCGTTTTTGGGTCCTCGGAGTCGGCAACGTGATTGCGCACCCACTTGTTGAGCTTCTCGAGCACGCTCTTGTTTTTCTTGACGACGAACAGCCAAGGCCGCTTTTCTGGGCTGATGCCAAGCTTGTTAGCAACTGCTGCGTTGAAATCGCCGTTGTTGGATCTGTTGGTGACATAGTTTGGCCGGATGGCCGGATCGGCGTCGAGCTCTCCGACGCCGATAGGTCTTATTGCCTCCGGATCGGGATGGGTCTCGTAGCCCAGAAAACCCTCGTCGAGCCGCATTTGGGTTTGCGAGCGAAGGTTGTTGTGTACACCAGCCAGCACGACGATGATCTTGTATCCTGCATCAGCAGCTTTGCAGATCAAGCCTGTGTAGTTGCCGGTTTTGCCGGACTGGACGTGCCCCACAACCATTCCGCGGCGATCCCAGCTGCCAACCCTCAGCGGATCTTCCAGAAGCGCAAGAATATCATCGGTGACCTTATCTAGACCGTCGACGACGCTCGTTGCCATCTTGCGTTCTAGGTACTCGCGGTAACGCTGCCAATAGCGCCATTGCGCCTTGCGATGCGCATTTAGCCAAGTCTCGTGACCTGCGTCATTCTTTAGCGTGGCAGTCTCTCCCATCCACATGCTGAAGCGGCGGATCAGTTCGGTCTGCACGGTTTCGCGGTCTATCGCGCCCGCCCATCCTGCCTTAAGTTTTAGTACCTGATCAATGATTTCACTGATGAATGCGGGAGTGACGACCGTCTTTTCCTCATCGGCGATCAGCTCCTGCGCAAATTTAACTACCTTCTGCTCGATTGCAGCGTCTCCCATTCACTTCTCCTCTGCCAGCGTTGTGACGAGTTCGGGGTATTGATCGAATGGCTCTGTCCGGAGCAGCGCGGCGCGTGCCAGTTCGGGCGCCATGCCCTTCCTTTTTATCATTGAATTGAACAACGTCTGGACGACCGACTTCAATTCGGAGGTGGGCTCTCCCCCAAAACCTGTTCTGGGCGTATCTCTGTTCTCGGCGGTGTCCAGCCAGATGCGTTGAACAGGAACCGTTTCCTCGATCACTCGGAGCATGGCGAGCGCATCCTCGCGTAACCCGAGTCCAGCCGCCGCCGCAGACAGGACGGCGCTAACAGCGGGGTGATCGTGTCGGATGCGATAACGAACGCCGGCCCGTACCTGCGTCGTCTCCCATACCTGACTGACTAGTTCACCGCGCGGTCCCGTTACCGGCGTGCCGCGGTAGGCGAAAATCCTGCGTGCACGTTCTCTTGCGTCCTCCGCGACATGCGTGAGCATTGTTCGCACCGACTTTGGCGGCTGTGCCGTCGACTTGCGAATGTCGATCTTCCAATCCCCATCAAGGGAGTTGGGCAGGTCGAGCTGAATGCGAGCCAGACGATACGGCTCCTCTCGTATCCAGTGCCGGCCCTTTCCGAGCCCCAGCCACCCACCGGAGAGCAAAAGGCGGTCGTTTCGATAGACAAAGAAGCCCTGATGCGCGTTCCAGCCCTCCGGACCGGCCGCTGCGTCATGTTCTTTGGACTTGAGGTGATCCCGGTGTGGCAGTACGAAAGCCTGTACCCAAGCCCCCTTTGCTTTCTTCCCCAGCGGTGTGCGAGGCGACGACCATGTTGCGGAGTTCCCCGCAAGATATGGATCCCAAGCGGTTACCGCCCTTCCGTTCAACAGTAACGAAACGCGTCGGTCGGCGATGAACCGGTGGAAGACCATGCCCAAGTGCTTCTCGATACGGTCAAGCAGATCAAGTACGTCCTGCGCACAGCCCGAGCCTGGCATCATGCGATCCAATAGCTCCCAGATCACGAGCGTTCCAGAATCGACACTGCTAAGTAAGTCCACGAGGGGCGCCGATCCCGGATCCGCTCCTTCGAGCAAATGCCACCCGCCATCGGCACTATTGAGCAGGTAATCGAGATCCCAGCGGAGAACGCTGACCGTGCCGTTCTTCTTCGAGGCAACCGTCAGTCTTCTGCCTTGCGAGAAGGATGCCGTCTTCAATCCAAGCCCAAACCGCCCGAGATCAGTTTCCGATCTGTCGTCCAGCGGACTTCTGTCACCGAGGCGCATCGCCAGTTCGAGAGCGTGGTCGTCCATTCCGGACCCATTGTCGAGTATCGTCACGACGCCGCCGCGTTCCTGCCAATCCACGGCAACGCGGATTATAGAAGCTTTGGCCGCGATGCTGTTGTCTATGATGTCTGCGAGCGCGGTGCCTGGCGTGTAGCCAAGACCTCGCAGCGCCTCGATCATAGCGCTGGCGCGGGGAGGAGCGAGCCTACTCGGAACGTCAATCATGTAGAAACACCTTCAGAATTCTGGATCGGCTTGGATGTGCGATGATTTTCAGTGCTTTGGCCTCGATTTGCCTGATCCGCTCGCGAGTCACGCCGTAGAGAGCGCCTACTTCCTCAAGCGTATGCTCGTCGTTCCCAGCCATGCCAAAGCGCAGCCTGAGCACTCGTGCCTGGCGTTGATCGAGGTCGGCGAGACGATCGTCGAGCAATTCCGTAAGCTCCCGCTCCCAAGTCGTGGCGTCTGGTCCGGGCGCAGGATCTGAAATGCCTTCTATCATGCCGCCCTTCAGGCGCTCCACATTGTCGCCTTCCAACGGAACGAACTGAGCGGTTCTTGCATCTAGTGTAGCAACGGACATTTCTGTCATTTCCATTGTTCGCGCCACTTCCGCCGCCGTTGGTTGCACACCTGTTTGAGCGCGCCACGTTTCCCGCACTCGCTGAAGTTTCCGAGCTGTCTCCTGGACGTGGACCGGCACTCGAATCGTCCGACCAGTGTCGGCAATGGCGCGCGTTATCGCTTGGCGGATCCACCAGGTAGCGTAGGTACCAAGACTTACGCCGCGGGAGGGATCGAACCGCTGCACGGCGGTCATTAGACCAATGTTTCCTTCTTGCACTACGTCGAGATACTCGACGCCGCGGGATCGGTAGCGGTGGGCAAACCGGGTCACCAGCGACAGGTTCGTTTCGACAATTCGGGCAAAACGGTCCTCGAGTTCGTCCAGTATCGCACGAATGGTCTCGACGCCGGCGACGGGGTTCAGAGCTCCCGATTCAACCGCTCGCTTCATTACTGCCAAGGGCAACCGCAGTTCGATCAGGTGATCTGCAAGCTCTCTTTCCGAGAGATTGGTCAGCTCGTTCGAAAGCTGTTTCTCAGCGGGATGGTCGTCCTCCGTTTCGTCGACGGATTGATCGGGTTCATCGGCGTCGGTTGGATCGACAAGATCATCCGCCACCGGTTCATTGCCCTCAGAGGCAGCAAACGCCGCTCCAGCGGCCTCTAAGTGCTGCAGCCCGCCCGGGAGGAAGGCGAACGCGGTCGCCGCCCGTCGCCTCAACTCCTCTGCCCTAGCCCACAGTATCGGTTGAATTCCTGCTGCATCCTTTCGAAGGGCCTGCGTCTCCAAAAGATAGCGAGATTTTATGTCATGACCAGCGAGCGCGCTGACATGTTCGGCGACCTCCGTTAGGAATTCCTCGTCTTGGACCGCTTCGACTGGCGGGTCGTTGTCGATTAGGAGCATGTCTTCGAAAGCCGAGTCGCGGATCGCAATGCCCAGATCCGACAAAACGAACTTTACGGGTACGCCGAGTTCGCCACGAATTTTCGCTGTAGGCAGGGACGACCGCAGGCTGGCACCGGATATCCAGCCAGCGTTGAGACCTCGCGATACCAAAACCTCCACTGCTGGCGGGAGCCGGTCGGTCGTTACTCCAAGGAATCGCGGTAGTTGGACGGCAACAGAGGACCAATCTGCTGTGTCGAGCCTCGCATTCCCGCGAGAAAAGACACCGTTAGCAGCATGTGCTGTTCCCAGCTGCACTGTGTCTTCTACAGGGGCAGCAAATTCAATCTCCGGCTCCCATTCGGAAATCTCTTCGCCTTGGTCGGTAGCATCGGCAGGCGAACACTTCACCACTCTCGGAACAGGTTCAGGAGATTGTGCATCCCGCACTACGGTCAGGTCATCAAATCCCCACTGCAAAGCGTATTCCGACAGAGTTCGTCCGCTCGCGTCGCTGGCTGCGGGATCGGCACCGTGCTCAAGCAGAATTTTGCAGATGTCTTGGCGCCCTCGCGATGCGGCGATGAGCAGAGCGGGCGAGCCCGTGTTGTCCCGCGCATTGGCATCTGCACCCCGTTTGAGGTGCAGTCTCACAGTTTCCACTCTCCCCGAAGCAATCGCAAGCCGGAACAGGGATGTCATCTCGTGCGACATATATTGCTCCCGTTCCGTCCAGACGGGTAGTCCTCATGTTCACCCACCTTGGAAATCGCCTGCAAGCTGCCCCTGTCTGCCCGTTCTACGGATCTTTTCCCTTTGTTGCTAATTTTCACTCAGAACTGAGCCGGGTTTTTCCTCGAGAATTGAGCCACCATTTACTATGGATTTCAGGACATGCTTGGGTCAAGGCATGGTTTGTATCCTCCTTCTTCTTGGCTGCTGCGGCTGGGCCCGTTGATCTGACCTGATCCCCGCAAACTGGACCGTTCGAAGCTGGAGTTTTTCGCTACGCTTTCCAGGCTTAGAGGGG
>CAIXBE010000394.1 GCA_903917595.1 uncultured Rhodobacterales bacterium | reverse complement strand
GGCCTGAAAAAGCCCTATGACCCCAATCTCGCGGCCCTGATCGCCGAGCCCAGCCTGACCGTGCTGGCAGGCCCGGCCATCGTGACCAAGGCTCGGTTCGTCAAGGACAACGGCAACCGCGCTGTTCACGACCTGAAGCCGGTGACCGAAGGCGCGGCGTTGGCCGTGCTGAAAGAACTGCACCACATCTGCTATTGGATCGCCCGGACCTACGCCAAGGGCGTCAAGCCTGACCCCGGGCAGGCCTTTGATCCGGCAAAGCTGGAACGCAAGCTGACGATCACCGCCAGCACGGTGGACCAGATCCGCAAGCTGAAAGAGAACCACGACCACGCGGTGAAAGCGGCCCGTGAAGCCGAAGAGGCGCGCAAGACCTCGGACGAGGGCAGGGCCGCCCTTGAGGCGGAACTGACGGCCCTGCGCGCCGAGATCGCCGCCATCCGCAGGGCCAACCAAGCCGCCCCGGACACCCACGACTATGATGAGGCCGCCACCCGCGACGCCTTTATCGACCTCCTGCTGGCCGAGGCGGGTTGGACCCTGACCGACGCCCGTGACCGCGAGTTCGAGGTGCAGGGCATGCCGAACCAGCAGGGCGTGGGCTATGTCGATTACGTCCTCTGGGGTGATGACGGCCTGCCCTTGGCCGTGGTCGAGGCCAAGCGCACCCGCAAGGACGCACTGGTGGGGCAGCAGCAGGCGAAGCTCTACGCCGACTGTCTGGAACGAGCCTTTGGCCGTCGCCCGGTGATCTTCTGCACCAATGGCTACGAGCATTGGCTCTGGGATGATGTGATGTACCCGCCGCGCCCCGTCTCGGGCTTCTACAAGCGGGACGAACTGGAGTTGCTCCATCAGCGCCGCAGCAGCCGCAAGGCGCTGGACACGGTCGACGTGGACGAAAACATCGCAGGCCGCTTCTATCAAGCCCGCGCCATCCGCCGCGTGGGCGAGGCTTTCGAAAAAGACCGCCAACGAAAGGCGCTGCTGGTCATGGCGACCGGATCGGGCAAAACGAGATCGGTGATCGCGCTGATCGACCAGTTGATGCGGGCCAACTGGTGCAAGCGCGTCCTGTTCCTCGCTGACCGGGTGGCGTTGGTGAAGCAGGCGCATAACGCGTTCAAGGCGCACCTGCCGTCGGCCCCCAGCGCCAACCTGCTTGAGCGCCACGACCCGAAGAAGAACGATCACAGCGCTGCCCGTGTGTGCCTGTCGACCTATCCCACCATGATGGGCCTGATCGATGAGGTGAAGGACGGCACGAAGCGCTTTAGCCCCGGGCATTTCGACCTGATCGTGATCGACGAGGCCCACCGCTCGGTCTACCGCAAGTACCGCGCCATCTTCGACTACTTCGACAGCCTGCTGGTCGGCCTGACCGCCACCCCGCGCGACGAGATCGACCGCGACACCTATTCGCTGTTCCAGCTTGAGCGTGGCGTTCCGACCGACGCCTACGACCTCGACGACGCCGTTGCCGACGGCTACCTCGTTCCGCCCCGCGTGGTGTCGGTGCCACTGAAGTTCCAGCGGGAAGGGATCACCTACGACCAGTTGTCCGAGGAGGAGAAATCCGATTGGGATGCGCTGGAATGGAGCGAGGACGGCGAGATCCCCGACCGTGTGGATGCCAACGACTTGCACAAGTGGCTGTTCAACGTGGATACGGTCGACAAGGCGCTGGAATACCTGATGACGCACGGCATCAAGGTGGCCGGTGGGGACCGGTTGGGCAAAACCATCATCTTCGCAAAGAACGGCAAGCACGCCGAATTCATTGCGCGGCGCTTTGATGCGAACTACCCCCACCATGCGGGCCAATTTGCCCGCCTCATCGATTACAGCGTGGTTTACGCCCAGACCCTGATCGATGACTTCTCAGACGCCGAGAAAGCGCCGCATATCGCGGTCTCAGTCGACATGCTTGATACGGGCATCGACGTGCCGGAGGTGGTGAACCTCGTCTTTTTCAAGATTGTCCGGTCGAAGACCAAGTTCTGGCAGATGATCGGACGCGGCACCCGGCTGCGCCCTGACTTGTTTGGCGTGGGGCAGGACAAAGAAACCTTCCAGATTTTCGACTTTTGCCAGAACTTCGAATTCTTCAATCAGAACCCGACACGAGCCGAACCCCTGATGGGCCTGCCGATTGGCGCACGCCTGTTCACCACGCGGATCAGCTTGATCTCCGAGCTTTCGGGCAAGGAAGAACACGCCACTCTGGCAAACGACCTCCGCGACCGCCTGCACCAAGAGGTGACAGGTATGACGGTGGACAACTTCTTGGTCCGCCAGCGGCGGCGCACCGTTGAGAAGTTCCAGCAGCGCGAAGCGTGGGCC
>CAIXBE010000393.1 GCA_903917595.1 uncultured Rhodobacterales bacterium | reverse complement strand
TTGAAAATCCGCGTGTCGCTGGTTCAATTCCGGCTCCGGGCACCATTTAATCAATAAAAAACAATATGTTATGGATTGCCGCAGGGCAGCAACGTCACGTTAGCGCAGCCAAAACACCTGGAACAGGGTCATTTGGTTCAACAGGTTACCCGCTGAGCGCCGTGCAGCCAGCACGGCCCTAGCACTTTCACCGGCAACGCTCCTTGCCGTGCTTATGGTGCTGCTGATGTTATGAACCAACAGTAGTATATTGATATTGCTTGGGTAAATCTTGGAAAACTACAGGTTTCCGGCTCATCTGGTGCTAGCTCAATTCGCAAGGTGATACCCGCAACTTCACCAGCGTTCGTTTCATCGCTCCTGGAGCGCAACCCAACTACACGGACTCTGTGGGCCATGTTTCGGAACGATCCGACCGCATCGTGCCCGCCGGAACCAGCCACACAGAATGCTGGCTCGTGAGGCGTCTGGTGGCCTTGACGGATCAGCAGATACTTGCCTCGCGCTGGACCGTCGAGATCATCAACATTCACTTTGCTGAGTGACCCAACCAACTTGATTTGATCAACTTTCCTGCGTCTCTGTGCGGCTAATCAGTGGTCGCAAAGCCCAAGGGGTCGCCATAGCCGCACGGCATGAAATCCCGATTGAGGTGCGCATGCCGGACCGTTCCAAAATCATCCAACTGCAAAACGACCTCTTCCGCAGGCAGACCCAGCGCGCTGAGTATGTTGTGCGCAGGTTAGCGGCTGGCGAGCATCCTTAGCCGGCGCCGGGCGGCGCTTCTTGAAATCTGTATTTGGCCCTACAAACAGTGTCGGTCCCATGGCCAGGTGATCGTCCAGCTGGACGGAGATAAAGAGTGTAGCAAGAGATTTTGGATGTATAGTCGTATACTCGGGCTTAACCGATCACTGGGTGGTCTGGTGCAAGCGGTCCGGAGGCAGTGCCGAATAGCCATTCCGACCGGCCACCCAGGTCCGAACCGGAGCGGGGGCGTGGCCTTCTGGCCAGTCGAGTAGAACAAGATCAGCACGTAAGCCCGGTGCAATGCGGCCACGGTCGGCCAGGCCCATGGCGGCGGCGGGATTGGTCGAAACCAGTTTCCACAGGCTTTCCAGTGGTGCCACACGATCAGCGTGCAGTCGCACCATCGCGCCCAACATTGCGGGGTAGTAGTAGTCTGAAGCGAGGATGTCGCACAGGCCCCGGGCGATCATTTCGCCCGCACCGGGACTGCCCAGATGGCTGCCGCCGCGCATGGCATTCGGTGCACCAAGGACGATGGGGTCTCCCGCATCTTTCGCGGCAAGAAAGACCCGCTCATGCATCGGAAACTCGGCGATATGGGCGCCAAGCCCGCGATAATAGTCGCGCGTTTCCAGTTGGCTGTCGTCGTGGCTTAGCATCGGGGCACCAAAGGCCCGGGCAAGCGCCGCCATTCGGTCGATGTGACCGGGCACCGCGCCGCGCCGTGCCCAGACGCTGGAAATCAGCGCGACGAAATCGGCAGTGGTCATGTGCGCGCGTTTTGCCCGCTCGGTCATCTTGCGCAGGAAGGCGTCGGCGGACAGATCGGTGACCGGGTAATCGGTCACCTGATCAAAGGGCCGGTCGTGGAGGGCGATTTCCGGGTGCAGCAAGGCGGCCGTGGTGTGGTCGTTGAAGGCCAGCGCCGGGCGATCCGGCCCGGCCAGGACATGGGCGATCAGCGGTTCGGCCTCGGGACAGAAGGTTTCCCACCGCAACTGGACGCGGTTGTCGGCGGTCAGGCGCGGGCGCAATGCCTCCAGCGCGCGGACCACCTGCCAGCCGGTGTCCACACTGCGCAGGCCCGGTTCCCACGACAGGGTCAGCGCGTGATAGGCGGTAGCGATGCCGTTGGTTGCAAGTTGCCGGTCGGTTTCCAGAAGGGCGGCCTCGGTCGGCACGGTGACGCCGGGACGTGGCATCAACTGGCGCTCGAACGCGTCGCCATGGATGTCGACAAATGCGGGGGCCAGAAAGCGGCCCTTGCCCGGAATGAGCGCCGCACCATCCCGCGCCACGTCGATGCCGGTGATCAGGCCGCATTCGAGCCGCAGGCTGGCCACCTCGACCCGGTCGTCCAGGATCAGGCTGGCACCTTCGATGAATTCAGCGGTCATGCGCGCGGCTCGGCCAGTTTCTCGGCCAGAAGGTGCCAGTGCCACGAGCCGGGCTTGTCGTGCACACGGTCAAAAAGGGTGGATACCTCGAACTCGGGCATCAGGGCCAGAAGATCGGCGGCAGTGCAGAAGTAATGCGGATGCACCTTGTCGCCCGGGCCGTCGAAGGTCCAGGTGTTGCGGCTGATTTCACGGCCCGGGGCGCGGGCCTGTTCGACCGGAACCCTGCGGGCCGACAGCATGGTGCCCATGAACGTGCCGCCAGCCCTTGTGACGCGGGCGATCTCGGCCATGGAGCGGCGGACGATGGTTTCGTCGCCGTGGTAAATGACGTTCCACGACAGGACGTGATCGAACTGGTCCGCATCAAACGGCAGGTCAGTCATCGGGGCCAGCCTTGTGGCGATGTTCAGCCCTTGCGCCCGTGCTGCCGCGTCAATGGCGGTCACGGCGGCCTCGGCGGCATCCAGCGCGGTGACCTGATGCCCCATCGCCGCAAGGGCCAGAGCGTGCCGCCCGATCCCGGCACCAAGGTCAAGGATGCGGCTGCCGGGGGCAAGGCTTCGGGCGTGGTCCAGCACCCAGGGCTCGGCGCGGGCCCAGGGCGAGGAGGCGTCAGCCTGCTGCCATTCGGTGTTCCAGTACAGATGTGCGGTATCGGTGGTCATTGTGGTCATATCAGCTTCCTGCGGATCCAGCCCGAGCCTTGCTCGACGGCGATGACAAGGACCAGCATCATCAGGATGATGGCAAGCGCCTCGTCGTAGTTGAAAAGGTCAAAGGCCACCTTGAGGTCAACCCCGATGCCCCCCGCGCCGACAAGGCCAAGGGCCGCCGACCCGCGCACGGATTTTTCCAGCGCGAACAGCGAGGTGGCGGTGAAGGATGGCAGGCAGGCCGGAAAGACCGACGAGACGATGGTGCCCAGCCGACTGGCCCCGATGGCGCGCAGGGCGTCCTGCGGACCGGGGTCGGTTTCCTCCATCGCTTCGGCGAAGAAGCGTCCGGCAAAACCGATCTTGTCCACCATGATCGCCATGACGCCCGCAGCGGGGCCAAGACCCACGATGATGATGAAGATAATCGCCCAGACGAGATCCGGCACGGTGCGAAAGAGCGCAATGACCGCGCGGGCAACGTGGCGAACCAAAGGGTGCGGCGACAGCCGGTCGGTTGCAAGGATCGCAAAGGGAATGGCCAGCAAGAGGCCCAGAAAACACCCCGCCACGGCCATCTGCAGCGTTTCCAGAAGTTTCCAGCTGATCGGTGCGATGCGGCTGAAATCGGGCGGGAACATCTGCATCAGCATGCCCGACGGGGCAAATAGCCGGGCGACGCCGCGGCTTAGCTTGTCCAGCGCCGGGGCAGTGGCCGCAAGGGATGACACGACCAGCGCCAGCACCAGAAGAATGGCCACATATTCCGGCAGGCTGCGATGGCTGAACCGGGGCGGAGGCGCAGGCAGATCTGTCATGACGCCTCCTGGTGATCGAAAAATCGCCTCAGACCGGCTGCGTCAGCGTCGGCGGTTGGCAGGTCCAGCGCGATGCGACCCTGGGCGAGGCCAAGGATGCGGTCTGAAAACGCCAGCGTATGTTCAAGCCGGTGCGAGATCATCAGCAGCGACAGTCCCTTTTCCCGCACCAGACCAAGGAGCAGCGCCATGACCTCTTCACCCGTCTGCGGGTCAAGACTTGCGTCCGGCTCATCGGCAAGGATGAAGGCCGGGCGCTGCATCAGCATGCGGGCAATTGCCACGCGCTGCTGTTGCCCGCCCGAAAGACTGTCCACCCGCGCCACAGCCCGGTCGGCAAGGCCAACGCGTTCAAGACACAGCATCGCCTCGGCCCGCACTTGGGCCGGGGCCAAAGCCTGAAACCACGCGCGCGGACCCGACAAGCGCGACTGGACGCCGTGGATCACGTTTGACAGCACCGACAGGCGCGGCACCAGATTGTGACGTTGCCAGACGATGCCCACCTGCGCGCGAAACGCCCGCAAGTCGCGCGGGGCCAGCGCTCGGACGTCGTGGCCTAGCATCTCGATCTTGCCTTCGGTCGGTTCGATCAGCCGTATCAGGCATTTCAACAGGGTGGACTTGCCCGACCCATTGGCACCGATCAGCGCGGTGGACTGGCCGGGGGCCAGCGTGAAATCAAGGCCGCTCAAGATGCGGCGGTCATCAAAGGCTTTGGCAAGACCGGAAACAACCAGAACCGGCCCCACCATGGTGGGGCCGGACAGGGCAGTCGCAGGCGCAAATTGCGCGTTCATGCGTGGTTCACTCGACGAATTCGGTGAACTCGGTGATGCCGATGTTTTC
>CAIXBE010000392.1 GCA_903917595.1 uncultured Rhodobacterales bacterium | reverse complement strand
GCCTTCCTGAATGCGCTGACGTTTCCGATCATCGCGGCAAGCTTTGGAACGACCGATACATTGGTGCAGCACCCATACTCGATGAGCCATTCCTACATGAAGGACGAGCAGAAGGCGCGGTCCGGAATCACAACCAATCTAATACGCATGTCTGTCGGCATCGAGAATCTCGCTGATCTCATCGAGGATATGGACCGCGCCCTTCGAGTCGCAGTTCGATCAAGCTAGAACCGGCAACTCTAGAGAGGTTCATGTCTCGCCGGAATCAGAGTTCAAATCATTGTGCCCGTGATGTAGCGGTTGTCTGAAAGTGCGGTCGGTCCACCTGTCGGCTCAGACCTGAGGCGGGATGAGAACGAAATTGCCAACATGCGATTTTTTCAAGAACTCCTGCTGCGCGGCGGCTATCTCTTCAAGCAGATATGTTCTGGCCAAAAGCGGGCGGATTTCGCCGCGCTCGATGTAGGAAATCAGGTTGGGGAACACCAGCTCGTCCCAACCTGTGCAGCCGATCAAGGTGAGGTCCTTGAGATAGAACGTCCGCATGTCGAGTTCGACAAGTGGCCCGCTTATCGCGCCGGAGGAGACATATTTTCCGCCGCGCGTAAGCACATCCAGCATCGCGCCGAAGCCTTTACCCGCAACGTTATCGACCACGACATCCACCGAGTCGCCCCCCAACGCAGTCGCCGGATTTGTGCCTCGGTCGATGACCTCATCCGCCCCAAGCGCGCGGACTTCCGCCATCTTTGCAAGGGTGGTTATGCTGATCACATGCGCGCGCCGCCGCTTGGCAAGTTGAACCGCCGCCGAGCCAACCCCGCCAGAGGCGCCCGCGACAAGCACGCGCATTCCGGCACGAACACCTGCCCGATGGATCATATTTTCCGCCGTGCCATATGCGCAGGGGATGGTTGCAAGCTCGGCATCGGTCCAGTCACAGGACACCGGAAAGACTTCGGATGCCGGAACCTTTACGAACTGGGCAAAGGCACCGTCAAAATCCGACCCCATCCAGATGTTTTCGGGTGAGCCGAACCCGTGGGGCCGCATGCAAACGCGGACAAGGACACGGGTTCCAAGCAAGTGACGGTTCGCCGGGGCGCCGACCTCGGCCACGATCCCGCAGCAATCCGTGCCCTGAATGAAGGGAAAGGGAGTCGCCGCATTCCAGCCGCCATCGGCTTTTTGGGTCGGGGCGGCCTGTGCGGCGTCCTCGGTGCTGGTTTTGACCGACGATGAGTACCAGCCAAGACGGGTGTTGATCTCGGTATTGTTCATGCCAGCGGCCCGAACCTGAACCAGCACTTCGGCCGGGCCGGGCACGGGGCGCGCGACGTCGCAATACACAAGCCGGTCATAGCCGCCGTTGCCCATTGTAACGACCGCCTTCATGGTTGGCTGACCGTCTAAAGGCCTCAGGCGCCCAAGTGCGTCATCCGTCATGCTTTTTGTCGCGCGTTTGCCGGGTCCCATGCGGGAGCGTCCAGCAAGGTCAGAGCGCGGCGTTCGCCCAAAATGACCACCTCAAGCCCTTTGGTCGCGTCGGGCTCGACATAGGCGAAGCACAGGCTTTTGCCAGTGGCATGGCCGTAGGCGCCAGAGGTGCAGACACCTACGACGCGGCCCTCCTGCATGACCGCTTCGCCGCCATAGATGTCGCAATCGGTGGCGGCGATTTCGGCGTAGACCAGTTGGGTGGTGATGCCTGCAGCCTGCATGGCAAGGGTTGCGGCGCGGCCGCGGAAATCGCCCTTGTCGGGGGCGAAGAAGCGGGTGCAATCGGCCTCGATCAGGGTGATTTCGTTGGTCAGTTCCGACCCGTAGCCACGATATCCCTTTTCCATGCGCAGGGAATTGACCGCTTGCACGCCGAAATCGGCGATGCCTTGCGGCTGGCCAGCAGCCCAGATTGCGTCGTAAAGCCGGGCAAGATCGGCCATGGGCGCATGGATTTCCCAGCCAAGCTCGCCCACATAGGTGACACGCAAGGCGCGGACGGGGATACCGGCCAGCGTAATCTCTTGCGCCGACAGCCAGCGGAAGGCGGCGTTCGACATATCGGTGTCGGTCAGCCCCGCCAGCACATCCCGCGATTTCGGGCCAGCGACAACCAGCATGCCGAAGGCGTCAGTGACATTGGTGATGGTGACATCCGGCCCGGCGGCTTGGGTCAGATCGTCACGAGCCTGCACCTCGGCCCCGGCCCCGGTCAGCACATAAAAGCGGTCAGACCCAAGGCGGGTGATGGTCCATTCACCAAGTATACGGCCATTGTCCGACAGCACCTGGCTTAACCCGATTCCGCCCATCTTCTTGGGCAAGCGGTTGGCGGTTAACCGGTCCAAAAGCGCCTCGGCCCCCGGTCCGGTCACGTCGAATTTGGCAAAGCTGGAAAGGTCCATGATCCCCACCCGCTCGCGCACCGCATGGCATTCGGCGGCGACCAGATCAAAGGTGTTGGTGCGGCGGAACTGCAGCTTTTCGGCAAATCCTGCCGGGGCAAAGTATTTCGGCCGCTCCCAACCATGCACTTCAGTCATCACCGCACCCTTAGCCTTGAGCACGTCATAAAGCGGCGTCACGTGGCTGGGGCGTCCGGCCTGAACCTCGCGGCCCGGCAAGGGGGTTTCGAACATGTTGTGGTAATCGTCAAAGCTCTTGGCGTGGGTATAGTCCTGATCGGCATAGGCGCCAAAACGGCGGGGGTCGACCGAGGCCATGTTGATCTCGGCATCGCCGTGGATCATCCATTGCGAAAGGAATTTACCGCAACCTGCCCCTTGCGCGATGCCGATGGACGAGCCGCAGCATTGCCATGCGTTTGGCACGCCCGGCATGGGGCCGACCAGCGGGTTGCCGTCAGGCGTGTGGGGGATGGCGCCGTTGATGATGCGCTTGATGCCCGCATTGGCAAAGATCGGCATACGGTCCAGCGCCTTTTCCAGCCAAGGGGTGATGCGGTCAAGATCGCCCTCGAACAACTCATTCTCGCTAGACCATTCCGGCCATCCGCCACGACCTGCCCAAGCCTCACGCGCGCCGGTGTGCTCATAGATGCCGATCAGGCCCGCCTTTTGTTCCTGCCGGTAATAGCCCGCTGTTGCCGGATCGCGCATGACGGGCAGTTCTACCGGGCTGTCCTTGAACTCAGGCAAAGGTTCGGTCACCAGATACTGGTGTTCCATGTTGGTGATGGGCGTATCGATGCCCAGCCACTTGCCCACCTCACGCGCATAGCAGCCAGCGGCGTTGACGACATGTTCGCAGGTCACCGCACCATGTTCGGTGTCCACCCTAAACTCGCCCGACGGCAGGCGGGTGATGCCGGTCACACGGGTATGGCGCTGGATCGTGGCCCCCATCGCCCGCGCCCCCGCCGCCATGGAATTGCAGGCACTGGAGGGGTCCACGTGGCCGTCCAGCGTGGTATGCGCGCCTGCCAGAATGCCATCGGTTTGCAGCCAAGGGTTCAATTCGCGGATGCGGTCGGGGCTGATGATCTCCATCGCAAAGCCCACATTGGCGGCAAAGCCCTGCACATGCCGGAACCAGTCCACCTCTTCTGGCGTGGTGGCAAGGCGGATGCCGCCGCAGCCGTGCCAACCGGTGGGATGGCCGGTCAGCGCCTCGAGCCTTGGGTAGAGCGTGTTGCCGTAATGGTGGATCTTGGCCATGTTGTAGTTGCCGATGAAGGAAGGGCACTGGCCTGCGGCGTGCCAGGTGGAGCCGCTGGTCAACTCGGCCTTCTCGATCAGCAGAACGTCAGTCCAGCCCGCCTCGGCAAGGTGATAGGCCAGACCCACCCCCATCATGCCGCCGCCGATGATGACCACTTTTGCATGGGTTTGCATGTCTGAACTCCCTTACCAGACGCCGTTTCCGGCCTGCATCCGCGCACGTGGCAGGATGATGTTATACTGCGCCCTGATTGCCGCATCGGTGCTATCGTCGATATGGCGCGGGTAATGCTCGGCCAAGATCTTGCGCACCCGGTCGCGCGCCACGGCACGCGTGTCACGCCCGCCCGCATCCTGCCATTCGCTGATGCTGCGACGGTCGGCGATTTCGGGATAGACGTAATCGGTCTTCATCCGGGCAAAGGTCTGGGCATGGCCAAGGTAATGCCCCACGCCCATGACAGTGTCGCGGATCACGTCAAAGTTCAGCGTGTCGGGGCTGACTTCGATCCCCTTAACCGTTCGGAGGATCGCACCCAACAGGTCGTTGTCGATGACATAGCCCTCAAACGTCGTGCCCATGAGCGATCCCTGCATGCCCGCACATTCGTGGATCATCGTGGCCCCGGCTTGTGCTGCTAGCGACACGGTATACCCCTTTTCGCCACCACTTTGCGCATCGGGCAGCTTGCTGTCGGTCATGCCAGCCGGAACCGAGTTCGGCAGGTCGTAGAAATTCGCCATCTGCGCGCAGGCGGCAGAGAGCAGCGCCTGTTCGCCGGACCCGCCCGACATCGCCCCAGTGCGCAGGTCCGACACAAAGGGCCAGGCGGCAAAGATGCCGCGACAGTCCGGGTCGATGATGTGGCACAGGATCAGCCCCGCCAGAACCTCGGCGCAGGCCTGCGCCACGGCACCCGCCAAGGCGGCGGGGGCGGTGGCCCCAGCTTGACCTGCCGACACAAGAAGGATCGGCATGCCCGCCAGAACAGCCGCCTCCAGCGCGTCGCAGCTTTCCGTGGCAAAGCGCATGGGAGGCACGACATGGCAGCAGACGGCGGTGCAAAACGGGCGGTCGCGGTGCTTGCCCTCGCCGCCCGCCACCGCATCCAGCATTGGCTGCACGGCGTGGACCGAAGCGCTGTCTGTATAGCTGACGGCAATGGATTTCGTGGTGCCCGCAAGACAGGCATAGGTGGTGTTCATATCCAGATCGAGGATGGTCTTGGCGTCCCGCGCCACGATGGATCGGTGATACCAGTGGATATTGTCCAGCCGGTCCACCAGTCGGGCGATGTCATAAAGATCGGCGACCGTGCTTTCGCGGTAGCGGCCCGTCTCGAAATCCATGATCGTGGGGGCCGCGCCGCCCGTGCCAGTGTGAACCCGCCGCCCGCCGATTTCAATGTCATGCATCGGATCAATCCCATGCAGGGTGAACTTGCGGCGCACGCGGGCGATCGTGTCTTCTACCAGCGCGCGGGGAAACCGCAGCCGACCTTTGCCGTCCACCTTGCACCCCGCCGCCACAGCCCGCGCCTCAAGGCTGGAGGTGATCTGCGACAGGCCAAGGTCCTCCAAGAGTTGCAGCACCAGTTCGTGGATCTGCAGCGTCTCGGCATCCGTCAGGGGCTTGTAGCGGCCCCCCACCATTCCAGCGGGCACGGGCGAGGGCGGCAGCGCCGCCTCGACCCGCATGCGACGACCGGCGCGACGGGAGGAAAGTTCGGACATGGTGGCCCCTTCAAGTTTGATTTGGACCCAAGAGGCACGGAATCCTTGCACCCTTCAAGCGATCATTCCGAATGGGTCGCATTCCATGGTGTAATGTCACCAGCCCCTTGGTTCAGCGCTTCAGCGCCAATCCAGCTGAGAAAAGCCGCGATCCCCGGATTCTCTCCCGCATTTTCGGATGTGCAAAGGTAATACCCATCCCGGGTCTTCAGCATTCGATCCACCGGGCAGACCAATCGCCCTTCGGCCAAAAGCGGGTCGGTTACATAGCTCCACCCCAAGGCCACCCCGTGCCCGGCCTCGGCCGCCTGCAACACCATTGGGTAAGAGTTGAACCGCAATCCCCGGCGCACGGGCTGTCCGTTCACTCCCTGCCGCAGCAGCCAAGTGCGCCAATCCACCCCACCAAACGAGGGTTTGCCGTATTCCAGATGCAACAGCGTTTGGTCTAGCAAGTCTTCGGGCCGGTGCAGCGCCGGATGGTCGCGCAAATAGGTCGGGCTGCAGACCGGGTAGACCTGTTCGCCGAACAGAAGCCGCGTTTCCAGCCCGTCCCATTGACCCGATCCGAACAGAACGGCCACGTCCACGTCGCCCGTTCCCGGCATGACAGGCTGATCGGTTGCCAGAACCCGCAAATCGACATCCGGCTGCAGCGCGCTAAAACGCTCGAGCCGGGGCATCAGCCAGAACCACGCAAAAGCGACCGAAGCGCTGACCGTAATCTGCGGTGCCTTCGCACTTGCGCCAAGGTCTGCAAGGCAGGCGCTAACATCGTCCAGCCCCCGTGTCACCGAGTCAAACAGCCGCTGCCCCTCAGCTGTTACTTCAATGGCGCGGTGCAGGCGGTGAAACAGGCGCAGGCCGAGCGTATCCTCTAGCGCCTTGATCTGCCTGCTGACCGCACTTTGCGTCAGGCACAACTCATCCGCTGCACGCGTAAAGCTGCGATGGCGGGCTACTGCCTCGAAGGTGTGAAACAGGTCCAATGGGGGAAGGCGGTATTTGCTCACGGGCATCCTTTCACTGATGGCAGGCGACCGAAACGCATCCAATGATTTGCATAGAAAAGTCAGCCTACCAGAGCAGTGTTGGCTGGCAAGGCACCAGAAGGTGAACACCGTTGATGGTGGCATCGCCTGCTCCATCACCGCTTGAAATGGCGTCCGGGTCTACATCCAGCCAGAGTCAAATGGCAGCTTTTGCCCGGATGCTCAGAAACCTTTTGACCCCGCGTAGGTCGGCTTTCCGCCCTTTACGTCGCTTAGAGTAAGAGGAGTGACGCGTTGAGGCTCGGGAGCTGCTTGACGGCGTCGAACCCGACGGCCGCGAGCCGGATCGGCACAGGCGTGATCAACTTTCGTGCACTTCTTCTTTTGGATGCCCAGCTTTTTGTCTTGTGCCTGGTAGAAGGTCAGCGCGGAGCGGGCACTCAGGTAGGACGAGCTGTCCGCCGACCCGGAGGATCCAGTGTCGCCGCCAGTGCTGTGGCACTTCTGGTCCGGATCGGTCGTGTCAGCCCGTTGCTCATCAGACGCCGCCGCGTTGATCGACCCATCGCTGTAAACCACCAGCCGTCTGGCCTTGCGGGCCTTTTGGACCACCCCACGTGACAGGCCGGAATGGGCGGAAAGCTCCTGCTCGGACATCCCTTTCATACTGCCTCTCGTGGTGTCTAAAGAAATGAAAGTGCTTGTTATTCAGTTGATTATGCTCTGGGAAGGAGCGATTCTGATTGCACCAGAACCATGCAGCTCCCCCCCGGAGACCACGCCATGACCACCCGCCGCGCGACCGACAATTCCAAAGCCCTCGATGCCTTCATGACCACCAAGTTCCAGATCGACGCGATGCTGGAGCGGCTGAAAGCCCTGAGCGACGCCCACTTCGAGAGCCACCCCGACGAGATCACTTGGGGCCACGTCGGCACCCTGAACCACTACGCCAGCCTCCTGCGCCAGATCACCCACAGCGCCTTCAAGGAGGGCGAACATGCCGCTTGATCCCGCCCAGCGCCACCAGATGGAACAGGATGCCATCACCGCCGCATGGGAGGCCGACCGCCTCACCGCCTGCGACGATGCCATCGCCCT
This sequence comes from uncultured Rhodobacterales bacterium, assembly GCA_903917595.1. Taxonomy (GTDB): domain Bacteria; phylum Pseudomonadota; class Alphaproteobacteria; order Rhodobacterales; family Rhodobacteraceae; genus Tabrizicola; species Tabrizicola rara. Next base: position 491 of record CAIXBE010000392.1, on the reverse strand, counting down.
GCTGCGCGAGATCGCCGATCTGGAGCGCGACGACGATGGCGATGTGATCATCGGGACGGATGCCGGCGGCCATAACGATCTGCTTTCGCGCATCACCGCCTTTCTTGCCAACCACGACCAATAGGGGAACGCCATGACCAAGCTGACAGAAACCCAGACCATCATCCTCAACGCCGGGGCCCAGCGCCCCGAAAACATCGCCCTGCCGCTGCCCAAGGGGCTGGCAGGTGCGGCGGCCAAGATGGCTGTGTCGAAGATGATCGAGCACGGCTGGCTGCAGGAGGTCGAAGCCAACCTGCGCCGCGGCGAACCGCTCTGGCGCGAAACTGGCGATGGGCATGGCACCACGCTGGTGGTCACCGAGGCGGGGATACTAGCCATCGGATTTGAACCGATGTTGGGAAAGACAAAAGTGGCGAACTTTGAGCTTGCCAATGCCGAACCCGAAGTGAAACGCCCTACGTTGCGCAAGGGAACAAAGCAGGCGCTGC